>CAIWAJ010000670.1:0-14941 GCA_903910565.1 uncultured Rhodospirillales bacterium | reverse complement strand
GCCACCAGTTCCGCATCCTCAGGGGCGTGAAGAACCGCTTCGGCGCCACCGACGAGATCGGCGTGTTCGAGATGACCGAGCGCGGGCTGGCGGAGGTGGCCAATCCCTCAGCGCTGTTCCTGGCGGAGCGGCGCGGCAATATCTCGGGCTCGGCGGTGTTCGCGGGGATGGAGGGGACCCGGCCGGTGCTGGTGGAGATCCAGTGCCTGCTAGCGCCCAATGCCGGCGGTTCGCCGCGACGCTCCACCATCGGGCTCGAATCGGGCCGGTTGTCGATGCTGCTGGCGGTGCTGGAGACGCGCTGCGGGCTCAGGTTGAACGCGACGGACGTGTATCTGAATGTGGCGGGCGGGCTGCGGGTGAGCGAGCCTGCGGCCGATCTCGCCGTTGTGGCGGCGCTGGCCTCGGCGGCGACCGATCAGCCGACCGATCCGTCCATGGTGTTTTTCGGCGAAGTCGGCCTCTCCGGCGAGGTGCGCCAGGTCGCCGGGGCCGATGGGCGGCTGAAGGAGGCGGCCAAGCTCGGCTTCGAGCGCGCCTGCCTGCCGCGCCGCATCGCCCGCGGCAACCGGCCGGTGGCGGCACCGGAGGGCATCGCGCTCGACGAGATCGGCCATTTGTCGGACCTGGTGGGGCGGTTCAGCGCTAAACCTACCGTGAAGGGTGCCGCCGAGGGTGGCGCCGCGGCGCGCACTCACGATATATGACCGCGCCACCACCGGGGCTACAGGATGACGGATCACGATGACCTGGGTTGATACCACCGTACTTCTGGTCGTGATCATCTCCGCGATCGTCGCCTTCGCGCGCGGTTTTGTCGCCGAGGTGCTCGGGATTCTCGCCTGGATCGGCGCCGCCGCGATTGCCTCGGCCTTCGGCTACCTCGCCAAGCCGACGTTTCGCGGCTGGGTCAACAACCCCGATATCGCCGACCCCGCCGCCTATGCCGCGGTGTTTCTGATCTCGCTGGTGGTGCTGTCGATCTTCACCGGCATGATCGGCGGGGCGGTGCGTGCCTCCATCCTCGGCGGGCTGGACCGTACGCTCGGGATCGTTTTCGGCCTGCTGCGCGGTATCGCCATCGTCGCCGCCGTCTATGCCGGCTCGACATACGTGTTTCCGGCGGAGCGCTGGCCGGAATCGGTGGTGCAGGCGCGCAGCCTGCCCCATATCTACGCGGTCGCGTCCTGGCTCGCGACGCTGCTTCCCGCCGACTTCCGGCCGCATGTGCCGCGGCCACCGGAGCCGCGACCGGCCAGCGCGGCGGAATACCTGCAAGCGACCCCGCAAGGGCGTGCCACCGCACGCCCGTGACAGGTCGAGGAGATCGCCTGATGGATTTCGCCGCCACCTACCCGCATGATTGGTCCACAGGCCCGCATGACGACGACAAGATGCACGAGGAGTGTGGCGTCGTCGGCATCTGGGACTACCCGGACGCCGCCGCCGTCACCGCGCTCGGCCTGCACGCGCTGCAGCACCGCGGCCAGGAATCGACGGGGATGGTCACCCATGACGGCAGCCGCTTCCACTCCCATCGCGGCATGGGCCTGGTGGGCGACAATTACGGCGATGCCCGCGTCATCGGCGCGCTGAAGGGCGCACGGGCGATCGGCCATAACCGCTACGCCACCACCGGCGACACGGTGTTGCGCAACGTGCAGCCGCTCTACGCCGATTTCGAGTTCGGCGGCCTCGCGGTGGCGCATAACGGCAACCTCACCAACGCGACCGCCCTGCGCCGCGCGTTGGTACGCCGCGGCTGCCTGTTCCAGTCCACCACGGACTCCGAGGTGTTCATCCACCTCATCGCCATCAGCCTCTATTCCACCGTGGTGGACCGGCTGATCGACGCGCTGAAGCAGGTGATCGGCGCCTATGCGCTGATCGCGCTGACCGAGAACGCGCTGATCGGCGTGCGGGACCCGCTGGGCGTGCGCCCGCTGATCCTCGGCCGGGTCAACCACGCCGACCAGACGGTGAGCTGGGTGCTGGCGAGCGAGACCTGCGCGCTCGACATCATCGGCGCCGAGTTCGTGCGTGACGTGGAGCCCGGCGAGATCATCATCATCGATGACAGCGGCGTGCGCTCGATCAAGCCGTTCAACCGCGCCGCGCCGCGCTTCTGTGTGTTCGAATACATCTATTTCGCCCGGCCGGATTCCATCGTCGAGGGCACCGCGGTGTACGACGCGCGCAAGCGCATCGGCGCCGAACTGGCCCGCGAGAGCAATGTGCCGGCTGACGTGATCGTGCCGGTACCCGATTCCGGCGTGCCCTCCGCCATGGGCTATGCCGCCGAAAGCGGCATCCCCTTCGAACTCGGCATCATCCGCAACCACTATGTCGGCCGCACCTTCATTGAGCCGACCGACAGCATCCGCCATCTCGGGGTGAAGCTGAAGCACTCCGCCAATCGCTCGGTGCTGGCCGGCAAGCGGGTGGTGCTGGTGGATGACAGCATCGTGCGCGGCACCACGAGCCGCAAAATCGTCGAGATGGTGCGCGCCGCAGGGGCGGCGGAGGTGCATATGCGCATTTCCTCGCCGCCCACCACCCATTCCTGCTTCTACGGCATCGACACGCCCGAGCGCGGCAAGCTGCTCGCCGCGCGGCATTCGGTGGATGAAATGGCCGCGCTGATCGGCGCCGACAGCTTGGCCTTCATCAGCAAGGACGGGCTTTACCGTGCCCTCGGCCATGCCGGCCGCGACCCCGACCGGCCGCAATATTGCGATGCCTGTTTCAGTGGCGACTACCCGATCCCGCTGCCGGACATGGTGGATAATGACGGCCGCCAGCTCAGCCTGTTGACCGAGCAGTCCTGACCATGTCGCTGGCGGGCAAAGTGGCCCTGGTGACAGGCGCCAGCCGCGGCATTGGCCGGGCCACCGCGGTCGAGCTCGCGCGCCGCGGGGCGCACGTGGTGATCACCGCGCGCACCCAGGGCGGGCTCGAGGAGACCGACGACGCCATCCGCGCCGTCGGCGGGAGCGCGACCCTGCTGCCGCTCGACCTCACCGATGGGCCGGCGCTCGACAGCATCGGGCCCAGCCTGTTCGAACGCTTCGGCCGGCTCGACATCCTGCTCGCCAATGCCGGCACGCTCGGCGTGCTGACGCCGGTGCCGCATATCCAGGACAAGGACTGGAACGAGGCCGTCGCCGTCAACATATCCGCCAATTGGCGCCTCATCCGCACCTGCGCGCCGCTGCTGCTGAATGCGCCGGAGGGGCGCGCGGTGTTCGTCACCAGCCGGATCGTGCTCAACCCCGGCGCCTATTTCGGCATCTACGGCGCCACCAAGGCGGCTTTGCACCATCTGGTGCTGAGCTGGGCAGCAGAAACCCGCGAATCCACACTGCGCGTCAACCTCGCCGACCCCGGGCCGGTCGCGACCGCGCTGCGCCGCGTTGGCTTCCCCGGCGAGGACCAATCCAAGATCCCGCAGCCCGCCGATGTGGCCGTTCGTTTGGCCGATATGTGCATGCCCGCTGAGACGCGACACGGCGAGATGATACGAGTCAGCCCGATCCCCTTGTGACCGGGCCGACCAGGGAGGAGCGATAGCCGCTTATCCCTACCCGCTCCCGCGAACCCGCTGTCGACTTCCTGACCTTACCTGCGCTATATCCAATTGAATATAAGCAACCCCAGGTGGCAGCATGACGACAGCGCCCACATATCCTTGGCTGCGGCGATGCCTGGCGCTCGCGGCGCTGGTGCTGTGCCTGGTCGCCCCCGCCCGCGCCGAGCCGCTGACGGTGTTCGCGGCCGCCAGCCTGACCGAGGCGATGGGGGATGTTGCGGCACTCTGGGCGAGGGCCGGCCATAATCCGCCGCGTCTGTCATTCGGCGCGAGTTCGACGCTGGCGCGGCAGATCGAGCAGGGGGCGCCGGCGCAGGTGTTCGCGTCGGCCGACGAGAAATGGATGGAATATCTGGCGGATAAGGGGCTGATCGCCGCGGGCACCCGCGTATCGCTGCTCGGCAATGAATTGGTTCTCGTGGTCCCGGCCGCCGCGCCGCGCAGGGTGGAGATCGCCGCCGGGTTTGATCTCTCCGCCCTGCTCGGCCCCTCCGGCCGCCTGGCAACCGGAGATCCCGCGCATGTCCCGGTTGGCATCTATGCCGAACAGGCCTTGCGCAACCTCGGCCTGTGGGGTGCCGTCGCGCCGCGCCTGGCGCGGACGGAGTCGGTGCGGGCGGCTCTGCTGCTGGTGGAACGCGGCGAGGCACCGGCGGGGATCGTCTACGCCACCGATGCCGCGGTGTCCCCCGCCGTGACGATCGCCGGGACCTTCCCGCCCTCCAGCCATGACCCGATCACCTACCCGTTCGCGGTGACACGGCTGGGCGACACGGCCGAGGCACGCGCATTTCTGGCCTTCCTCGCCGGCCCCGAGGGGCGCGCGGCCTTCGTGCGGCGTGGCTTCACCGTGAATTGAGCGCGACGTGACCCCGGAAGAGTGGGAGACGGTCTGGCTCACCTTGTCGGTCGCGGCCCGCGCGGTGGGGTTCGGGCTGCCGCTGGCAGTACTGACCGCCTGGATCCTGGCCCGCGCCCGCTTCCCCGGCCGCTCGGCGCTCAATGCTCTGGTGCATCTGCCGCTGGTGCTGCCGCCGGTGGTGACCGGCTGGCTGTTGCTGATCACCTTCGGGGTGCATGGGCCGTTCGGCGCCTGGCTGCTGGCGTGGTTCGGGGTGCGCCTGGTGTTCACCACCGCCGGCGCCAGCCTGGCCTGCGCGGTGATGGTGTTCCCGGTGATGGTGCGCGCGGTCCGCCTCTCCCTGGAGGCGGCCGACCCCGGCCTGGAACAGGCGGCCCGCACGCTGGGCGCCGGGCGGCTCGACCGCTTCGTCAGCATCACCCTGCCGCTCGCCGCCCCCGGCATTCTCGTCGGCGGCATCATGGCCTATGCCACCTGCCTCGGCGAATTCGGGGCGGTGATCACCTTCGCGGCCAGCATCCCCGGCGAAACCCAGACCCTGCCGCTGGCGATCTACGCGGCGCTGCAAACGCCGGGCGGCGAGGCCAAGGCGGCGCAGCTCTCGATGGTCTCCCTGATGCTCGCGCTGGCCGGGCTGCTGGTGTCGGAATGGGCCGGCCGGCGGCTGAACGCGGCGCTCGGCCGATGAGCCTCTCGGTGCGGTTGCGCCATCGCTTTCCGGGCATGGCGATCGACATCGCCTTCGAGGGCCCCGCACCTGGGGTGACGGTGCTGTTCGGCCCGTCCGGCGCCGGGAAATCCACCGTCATCGCCTGCACCGCCGGGCTGCTGCGGCCCGATGAGTGCCGCGTGGCGATCGATGGCGAGGTGCTGGCGGACACCCAAAGCGGCGTATGGCTGCCGCCCGAGCGCCGCCGCATCGGCGTGGTGTTCCAGGATGCCCGGCTGTTTCCGCACATGTCGGTCGCCCGCAACCTGCAATACGGCCTGCGCCGGGCCCCCGCCGGGCCGATCCGCTTCGACGACGTGGTGGCGCTGCTCGGCATCGCCGCCCTCCTCGGCCGCCGGCCCCACACCTTGTCCGGCGGCGAGCGCCAACGGGTGGCGATCGGCCGCGCTTTGCTGGCCCAGCCCCGCCTGCTGCTGATGGACGAGCCGCTCGCCAGCCTCGACGCCGAGCGCAAATCCGAGATCCTGCCCTACCTCGCCCGCCTGAAGGCGACCCTGCGCCTGCCCATCCTCTACGTGACCCACGCGCTCGACGAAGTGGCGCAACTCGCGGATTCCGTCGTGCTCCTCGAAGGCGGCAACGTCACCGGCCGCGGCTCGCTCACCGAGATCGCCGCCCGGGCCGACCTGCCCCTGGCCCGGCGCGACGACGCGGCGGCGGTGCTGCACGCGCGCGTAGCCGAGCACGATGCGCACCGCGCGCTGACCCGCCTCACCGCCGGCGCCGCCTCCTTCTGGGTGCCCCTGCTGGAGGCGCCGCCCGGCACGGAGCTGCGCATCCGCCTGCCCGCCCGTGAGGTGATCCTCGCCGGCGAGCGCCCCACGGCGATCAGCGTGCAGAACGTCATCGCCGGCACCGTGCGCAAAATCGTGCCCGAGGAGGCGCGGCGTTCGGCGATCGTCGAGATCGCCCTGGCCGAAGGCGCCCTGCTCGCCCGGGTCACGCCGGACGCGGTGGCGCGGCTGCATCTGGCGCCTGGCGCGGCGGTGCTGGCGTTGATCAAGTCGACGTCGATTGAGGTGCTGGGGGCGAAGTAGAAAGAAAAGCGCTTCTTTTTTGAAAAAAAGAAGCAAAAAACTTCTATCCGCTTGGTGTGTTCCGCCCCCAACCATCCCGCGAAGTATACGCCAACGGCATCTCCCCTACCCCCCAATCCACCCCCGCATATCCGCCATCAACGCCTCCAGCGAAGGCTCATGCAGGTACATCATGTGCCCGGCCTCATAATACGTCATGGTGATCCCCGAGGCATCGATCCCATTGCCAGCCGCCGTGGTCTCGGCCGCGAAGAAGGGGGTCGCCAGGTCATACAACCCATTGGCCATCCACACCTTCAGCCCCGGATTCTCCCGCTGCAACCGCCCCAACGTCGGCGCCACATTCACCGCCGCCGGCCAGCGCGTCGCCCCCTCCGGCAGCGTCGCCTTCCAGTCCCATTTCTGCCCGGCCTCACGGTTGACGTTGACGTACGGACGCTCCCAATCGATCGCCAGCGCCCGCGTCAGATGGTCATTCATCGCGGCAACATAAGCGGGGCCAACGGCGTAGGACGACGGATCATTCTCCGGCACTTCCCCCGCCGCATCGTTATCCCGCCCCGTATACCGCGTATCGAACCGCCCCAGCGAAATGCCGCGATCCCGCAACACCTCGCGGCGATACCGCGCCGGCTCGATGCGCAGCCGCGTCCGCAGCAGCCAGTCGACCGACAGCCCGGTGAACCCCGCCAGCCCCTCCGCCACCGCAAGGCGCCGCGCCGCGTCCAACCGCGAACCGGCCACCAGCGCCGGCAGATACGTCTCCACCGCGAACACCCGCGCCGCCGCGATGAACGCGTCCCGATCCGCCGCCACCGCCAGCCCGTGATGCAGCGCGGTCGCCGCCAGCGTCGGCAAGGCGCACACATCCGGCAGCGGATTGCCCGGCTCGAACCGCACGGTGTGGAAATCCAGCACCACCGAAATCAGCCCGAGCCCGTTGAACGCCAGCGCCCCCACCCCGGCGCCCAGCCGCCCGGCCACCGCCACCGCGCGCGTGGTGCCGTAGCTCTCCCCGCACAAAAACCGCGGCGAGGCCCAGCGGCGATGCGCGGTCAGCCAGGCCTGCACGAACTTGCCGACGATATCGGCATCCTGCTCCAGCCCCCAGCCATCCTCCGGCCTGGCCTCGCCGATCATCCGGGAATAGCCGGTGCCCGGCGGGTCGATGAACACGATATCGGCAATATCGAGCGGGCACAGCGGGTTGGCGACCACACTGTACGGCGCGAGCCCGGCATGCCCGGCATCCGACGGCACCACCACCCGCAGCGGCCCCATCGCCCCCATATGCAACCACAGCGAGGCCGAACCCGGCCCGCCATTGAAGGCGAACACCACCGGCCGCGCCGCCGGGTCGCCCGGAGGCTCGGCGATATAGGAGAAACTGAAAATACTCGCCCGCTTGGCGCCCTTCGCGTCCGTCAGATGGGTCTCGCCGGCGAGGCAGCGATAGGCAACCTGCCGGCCGCCGAACACCCCCTCATGGCGGGTCTCGAAGCTGCGCGGGGCATCGGGAAGGGGCGTATCGCTCATGGTCGCTTGCATCCGGCTCGGTTGCACCACAGTTAATCGACCACAGCGGGGCTGGCCAGACGGTGCCGCACAGGAGTCGTCCATGCAGATCGAACAATCGGCGTTGCCCAACGGATTAACGGTAATTTCCGCCCGCCTGCCCGAATTCGAGTCCGCCGCCGTCATGGTCGTCGTTCGCGCCGGCTCGCGCGACGAAACACCGGAGCAGAGCGGCATCGCGCATTTCCTCGAGCATATGGCCTTCAAAGGCACCGCCACCCGCAGCGCCCTCGATATCGCCGTCGAGGTCGAGTGCCTCGGCGCCCAGATCAACGCCTTCACCTCGCAAGAGATGACGGCCTACCACATCACCGGGCTGAAGGACGCGCTGGCCGACGCGCTGGCCATCCTCGGTGACGTGCTCACCGCCTCCCGCTTCGATGACGCCGACGTCGCGATGGAGCGCGCGGTGATCGCCCAGGAGATCGCCCGCAAGAACGACGACCCCGGCAGCCTGTGCAGCGAGGGCTTCATCGCCACCGCCTACCCCAACCAGCCCATGGGCCGCCCGGTGCTGGGCGACCCCGCCGTCGTCGCGGCGATGACGCGCGACGCCCTGATCGGCTTCGTCGGCCGCCACTACGCGACGGGGCGGATGGTCGTCGTCGCCACCGGCGACATCGAGCACGCCTGGCTGTGCCGCCAGGTCGAGACGCATTTCGCCGCCATCCCGTCCGGCCTCGGCGCGGGCGCGCGGGAGAAGCCGATCTATGTCGGCGGGCAGGCCGTCCACACGCGGGCGGATTTCCGCCAGGTCAACATGGCGCTCGGCTTCCCCTCGGTCGCCATCGACGCGCCGGGCTTCCTCGACCACAAGCTGCTGTCATTGGCCCTCGGCCACGGCATGTCCTCGCCGCTCTTCCAGGAAGAAGCGCGGCCTGGTCTACGGCGTGGGCTCCGGCTCCAGCCATGGCAGCGATTCCGGCGTGTTCGCCATCCAGGCGGGGATGACGCCGGAAAATCTCCGCGACGTCATCACCGTCGCCTGCGCGGCCGCCAAAAGCTGCGGCGAGGCGATCGAAGGCCGCGATTTCATGCGGGCGCGCAACACCATGCTGGCCGAGCTGGCAAGCGTGAAGGAGCGGCCCTTCCAACTCGGCATGTACCTCGCCGGCCAGTTCTTCCGCCACGGCACGGCCCGCGGCCCGGCGGAGGACATGGTGGCCGTGCGCAAGGTCGAAATCGCCGATCTCGTCGCCACCGCGCGCCGCATCTTCGCCGCCCCGCCCACCCTCTCGCTGGTCGGCCCGATCGAGGCGGACGACTATCTCGGCCTCGCCAGCGCCGCATTGGCATAAGCATTACAATTGAACGATTAGACATGAAGAAGGGGAAGGAAGTTCTCCTTTTTTGAAAAAAAGGAGCAAAAAACTTTTATCCGTTTGCCCTGTACCGCGCCCCACCATCCCGCCTACGTACGCCAACGGCATGAAACGGAACAAAAAGTTTTTTTGGTTCTTTTTGTTCACAAAAAGAACATCTCTCCTTTCCTAAATTGGAGATCTTCAACCTGATTATCGTGCCACCGCCCAAAGACGGCAGTCCGGCTTCCCAAGCGAACGGAGTATAACGCGATGCGCTGGGCGATCGGCCTCGTCGCGGCGCTGCTGCTGGCGCCGCTGCTGATCGTCGACGTACCGCCGCTGGTCGACTACCCCAACCACCTCGCCCGCCTCTTCCTGCTGGCGCGCGGGGCGGCGGACCCAATGCTGGCGCCGATGTTCACCGTGCAATGGGGCGTCATCCCCAACCTCGCCATCGACGTGATCGGCCCGCCGCTGCTCCGCCTGCTGCCGGTGCACGCGGGCGGCCGGGTGCTGCTGGCAATCGTGCTGCTGCTGCCCTTCGCCGGCGTGCTGGCGATGCAGCGCGCCGTGTTCGGCCGCGTGTCACCCTGGGCGCTCGCCAGCGCGCTGATCCTGCCCTCCGGCGCCTTCCTGCTCGGCTTCCTCAATTTCGTCGCCGGGCTCGGCGCCGCGATGCTGCTGGCCGCGTTGTGGATCGCCCGCCGCCCGCTCCTCCTCACCACCCTGGGGATGGCCGCGCTGTTCTTCTGCCACTTGATGGCGGTGGTCTTCGCCCTCGTGCTGATCGGCAGCCACCAGGCGGCGCGCGCCTGGCACGCGCGCTCGATCCGCCCGCTGCTGCCACTTGCCCCCCTCGCCGTCCCCCCCGCCTTGCTCTACGCCCTCGCCCCCCTCGGTGCCGTCACCTCCCCCACCGAATACCTGCCGCTCGGCGCGAAACTCGCCCAATTGCTGGCCCCCTTCACCAGCTACCTGCTGTGGCTCGACCTGCTGACCGCGCTCTCGGTCGCCGCCTACCTCCTCGCCGCCGCCACGGCCCGCCGGCTAGCCCTCCCCCTCGGAATCGGCCCCGCCTTGGCGACACTCGCTGCCCTCTTCGCCGCCGCGCCCTACGCCTTCAAAGGCACCCAATCGCTCGACACCCGCTTCGCCTTCATGGCCGCCCTCCTGCTCTTCGCCGGCCTGCGACCAGCCATGGGGCGGCCCGCGATCACAGGCTTCGCCGCCCTGACCCTCACCCGCATCGCCATCCTCGCAATCGCCTGGTGGGGCTGGCGCGCCGATCTCGCCGATTTCCGCGCCCTCATCGCCGAAGTGCCGCCCGGCGCCCGCGTCTTCGTCGCCACCGCCCCCCGCCCCCCCGGCCCCCTCGCCCGCCGGCTCTCCAACGGCATTCCCACCGACACCCACCTCCCCGCTTTGCTCCTCATCGAACGCCGCGCCTTCTGGCCCCTGCTGTTCGACGAACCCACCCAGCAACCTTTGATGCTCACGCCAGCCTTCCAAGCCCTCGCCGACCAGAACGGCGGCGCCATCGACGCCACCACCATCCGCCCCGCCCAACTCCTTGGCTATGATTGGATCGTGACCCTCGGGGGCTCCGGCATTGCCACCCTTGCGCCGGTATCGGGCCGGTGAAATATAAGTAAGGGACAGCAAGAATGTTCTTTTTGTGAACAAAAAGAACCAAAAAAACTTTTTGAAACTTCGTTGCCGTTGGCGTGCCTCACCGGAGGGTTGGGAGCGGTACAGGGCAAAAGGAATAAAAGTTTTTTGCTTCTTTTTTTCAAAAAAGAAGCGCTTCGCTTGATCCACGGCGACCGGACAGACGCAAGAAAATTTGCGAAGACTGAGAAATTTAGCTTGCCTTCGACAGAAATGTTGGTTATGTTGTCTTTTTCGCAATCAGGAGTGACCGTCACCTTATGACCCGCCCGCCCCGCCATTCCCCGGACGCCACGCCCGGCATCGCCGCCCTTCTCGGCGCGATGCTGTGTGCGCTGCTGACTGCCCTGCTGGGCAGGGTCAGGCTGCGTCCGCGTGACATCGCCTTCCCCGGCGTGATGGCGGTGGTGCTGCGTGCCGAGCAGGACGTGGAGTCGTTCGGGGAGACCGAGCCCTATGAGGAATGGATTGCCGTACCGGCGCCCTGGCGGGCCGGGCAGGGCGTGGGCCGGTATTGCGCGCGTCGCCGCAGGGGCAAACCGTGCCCCGGCGCGCGGACTCCCGCCCGCGAACGCGGTCCACCCTGGCCGCATCGCACGCTCGCAGACCTCATAACCGGCATGGCCTGATGGCGATGCGCGGGCGCTTTGGCGCGCCCGCTCGTCAGGCCGCCTGTTTGCTCAGAATATTCCAGGCCTGCGCGAAGGCCTCCGCCATGGTCTCGGCCGGCATGGCGCCCGAGAACAGCACATGCCCCTTCATGATGAAGCTCGGCACCCCGTTGATGCCGGAGCGCCGCGCCAGATCATCCTCCGACAGCACCACGGCCAGCCCCTCATCGCCCGCCAGCATGGCGGCGACACGGCCGTGCGGGATGCCATTGGCCTCGCCGATCCGCGCCAGCGTCGCGCTGTCGCCGATATCGGCGCCCTCGGTGAAAAACCCGCGGAACAGCGCCTCCACCACCGCATCCTGCACGCCGACCTGCCCCGCCAGCCAGATCACCCGGTGGGCGTTCACCGTGTTGGGGGTGCGCAGCATGAGGTCATGGCGGATATCGAGCCCGACCGCGGCGCCGGCCGCCTTCACCCGCGCATCGATCTCCCGGATGCGCGCCTCGGAGCCGAATTTCTGCCGGCGGTATTCGGCCCGCTCCACGCCCTCCGCGGGCATGTCGGGGTTGAGCTGAAACGGGTGCCAATGCACCTCGAACACCAGCACGTCCTTGGCCAGCATGGGCAGCGCGCGTTCGAGCTGGCGCTTGCCGATATAGCACCACGGGCAGATCGCGTCCGAGATGATATCGATACGGGCAATCGGTGGCGTGGCATCCATGGCGGCATCCTTCCCTGTTTCCGCTGCACACGTAGGGTCGCAGGCTCCGGTTCACCAGTGGAACCCTTCGCAAAGGAGACGTGCATGGCCTATCGCAGCGCGCTGATCGTCGGCACCGGGCCGGGCCTGAGTTCCTCCCTCGCCCGCCTCTTCGCCCGCAACGGCATCGCGGTGACCGTCGCCGCCCGGCGGATCGACAAGCTCGCCGGCCTCTGCGCCGAGACCGGCGCCGTCGCCTATGCCTGCGACGCGTCCGCCCCGGCCGCCGTGGCCGAGATGTTCGAAACGGTGGAGGCCCGCCAGGGCGCGCCGGACGTGGTGGTCTACAACGCCTCCGGCCGCGTCCGCGGCGCGGTGGTCGATCTCGACCCCGAGGCGCTGCGCAAGGGCCTGGAAGTCACCGCCTTCGGCGCCTTCCTGGTCAGCCAGCAGGCCGCCAGGCGAATGCTGCCGGCCGGGCACGGCGCCATCCTCCTCTCCGGCGCCACCGCGGGGGTGAAGGGCTTCGCCAATTCCGCGAGCTTCGCCATGGGCAAATTCGCCCTGCGCGGCCTCGCCCAGTCCATGGCCCGCGAGATGTCGCCCCAGGGCGTCCACGTCGCCCATTTCGTCATCGATGGCGGCATCCGCTCGGAGGCCCGCCCCGTGCCCAACGAGGCGCCGGATTCGCTGCTCGACCCCGACGCCATCGCCGAAACCTACTGGCACGTGATGCACCAGCACCGCAGCGCCTGGAGCTGGGAGGTCGAGGTGCGCCCCTGGGTGGAGAAGTTCTAAATCGAGGGGGGGACATAGCCCTTCGGCGCTTCCTGCATCAGCGCCAGGATATGCCCGTCGGGGTCGGCAAAGAACGCCATCCACAAATCATGGTCGTCCATCCGGGCGATCAGATACGGCGGGTCGAGAAACACCACCTCGCGGGCCATCAGCTCCCGCACCGCGAGCGTGATGTCCGCCACCGTAAAATAGAGTGGCGAAGCCCGGTTGACGTAGCCTTCCTCATTGACCTGCTCGATCATCAGCCGCACGCCCTGACAATCGAAGAAGGTCAACGTGCCAAAGCGGTAGAGGTGCCTCAGGCCAAGCACGTCGCGATAGAAGGCCTCGGCCCGATCGACGTCGGTCACCTGCAAGGCGATCTGCCCGAGGCGGTTGAGGGCGAAGCTCATGGTTTCTCCTGCCGAGGTCGTTGGCGCCGGACGCATCCTGCGTCTATCCTCGCCCGGAAACGCCTGCGCAGCAAAGGGAGAGAAAAATGGAAGACGCTATCCGTTCGGAAAGCCATGACGGCTACCGGGTCATCACCATCAACCGCCCGGACAAGATGAACGCGATGAACAAGGCGACCTGCCTCGCCCTCATCGCCGCGATCGACGAAGCCGAAGCCGACGAAAACTGCCGCGCCCTCATGCTCACGGGAACCGGCCGCGCCTTCTGCGCCGGCGCCGACCTCTCAGGCCGGGTGAACGGCGAACGCCCCTCCGGCGATGCGGGGAATTCGATCGAGGCGACCTGGAACCCCATCGCCCGCCGCCTGTTCAACCTGCGCATGCCCTCCGTCTCCGTCGTCAACGGGGTCGCCGCCGGCGCCGGCTCCTCGATCGCGCTGGGCTGCGACATCGTGCTGGCCGGCCGCTCCGCCTATTTCCTCCAGGCCTTCTCCAAAATCGGCCTGATCCCGGATTGCGGTGGCACCTTCCTGCTGCCCCGCCTCGCCGGCGAGGGCCGTGCCCGCGCGCTGGCCATGCTGGCCGAGCGGGTGCCGGCCGAGCAGGCGTTGGCCTGGGGGATGATCTGGGCGGTCTATGAGGACGACAAGCTCGCCGAGGAAGGCCACAAAATGGCCGCCCGCCTCGCCGCCATGCCTGGCCATGCGCTGGTGCTGATCCGCAAGTCCCTGCGGGCCTCCGCCCATAACGACTTCGACACCCAGCTCGACCTCGAACGCGACTACCAGGGCGAGGCGAGCCGCACACCCGATCACAAGGAAGGGGTTGCCGCCTTCCTCGAAAAGCGCACCCCGAGATTCACCGGGAAGCGCGCGTGACGCCAGAGGAACTCGCCCGGGCCTGTGCCGATGCGATGTGGGCGGATGATCCCGCCTCCAAATCGCTCGGCATGGCGCTCGAGCATGTCGCCCCCGGCGCCGCCCGCCTCAGCATGGAGGTGCGGGCGGACATGGTGAACGGCCATGGCATGTGCCATGGCGGCTTCATCTTCACCCTGGCCGACAGCACCTTCGCCTTCGCCTGCAACACCTATAATGAGAGGGTGGTCGCGCAGCACTGCGCCGTCACCTTCCTGCGCCCGGCCAGGCTCGGCATGCGGCTGGCCGCGGTGGCCGCCGAGCGGACCCGCGCCGGCCGGTCCGGCATCTACGACGTCACCGTCACCGCCCCCGATGGCAGCGTGATCGCCGAATTCCGCGGCCATTCCCGCGGCCTCGGCCAGCCCTTCTTCCAGGACCTTCCTGCATGACCGGACGTATCGGCCTCGATGCCATCGAGCACGCCTCGCGCGACGAACTCACCGCACTGCAGACCGCGCGCCTGCGCGTCACGCTGCATCGCGCCTATGCCAACGTGCCCCACTATCGCGCCGCCTTCGATGCCGCCGGGGTGCATCCAGAGGATCTGAAGTCCCCGGCCGACCTGGCGAAGTTCCCCTTCACCACCAAGCACACCCTGCGCGACAACTACCCCTTCGGCATGTTCGCGGTGCCGCGCGAGAAGATCGCCCGCATCCACGCCTCCTCGGGAACGACGGGCAAGCCGACCGTGGTGGGCTACACGCAGGGGGATATCGACACCTGGGCGCATCTCGTCGCCCGCTCGATGTATG
>CAIWAJ010000669.1:0-10673 GCA_903910565.1 uncultured Rhodospirillales bacterium | reverse complement strand
TGACCGCGGGGAGGATGGCGACCGAGGGGTGGCCGGGCATGGCGAGGTTCACGTCATCATAGTCGAGCGCATGGGCCATCGTGCCATGCAGCAGGGCCGCGCCGGTGGCGGGGAGGCGGAGGGCGACGCCGGGCACGCCGGCCACCGCGTTGCCGCCGGCCTCCCCGAGCTCGGCGACGAGGATGCGCACCAGCGGGTCATCGGCGCCGGCGATCGCCACGCCCACCATGTCCAGCACGCATTGGCGGGCCCAGGCGAGGATGTCGGCCGGGATGTCCTCGTAGCGCAGGGCGCGGGCGCGTTGCACGAGGGCGCGGGTCAGTCCGGTGGGAGCGTTCATGGCGGCCTCTTGGAAAGGGAGGAAGTAAGTTCTCCTTTTTTGAAAAAAAAGGAGCAAAAAACTTTTACTCTTTTGGCTTGCGCCGCTCCGAGCTATCCGGGGAGCCAAGCCAACGGCAACGAATTTGGGAAAAGTTTTTTTGGTTCTTTTTGTTCACAAAAAGAACACCCTTCACCTACCCTTAAAGACTGCTTTGCGCTTCTCATTGAACGCGTTGATGCCCTCGTGGCGATCCTCGGTCGGCACCATCCGGTTATACGCCTCGATCTCGAACATCAGGGCGCTCGCGAGGTCCATCTGCATGCCGGTGTTGACGCTGTGCTTGATCTGGCGCGTCGAAATCGGCGCGTTGCCGCCAATCCGCGCCGCGGTCGCCAGCGCCTCGTCGAGCAGGGTGGCCGGCTCGCAAATGCGGTTGATCATCCCCCACTCGAAGGCCTGCTGCGCCGTAAACGGCAGTCCGGTCAGCAGAATTTCCTTGGCGCGGCGGGTGCCGATGGCGCGCGGCAGGTTCTGCGTGCCGCCGGCGCCAGGCATGATGCCGAGCGTTACCTCGGTCAGCGCGAAGCGGGCGTGGCTGGCGGCATAGGCGAAGTCGCAGCACAGCACCATCTCAAGCCCGCCGGCATAGGCCGCGCCGTTGACGGCGGCGATCACGGGGATCGGGCAGGCGATCATCGCGCGCACCTGGCGTTCGAAGATGAGGTGCTGCGCCTGCCACTGCGCGTCCGTCATCCCCTTGCGCTGCTTGAGGTCGCCGCCGGCGCAGAACACCGTCTCGCCCGCCCCGGTGAGGATCACGCAGCGAAACGCCGCGGGGTCGGCACACAGCCCGTCGAACACCGCGAGCATGTCGAGCCCCATTTGCGTGTTCATCGCATTGGCCGATTCGGGGCGGTTGAGGGTTACTTGCAGCACATGCTCGGCCGGGCTGTGCAGCTTCAGGGTCTCGTAGTCGCGCAATTCGAAGGCCATCTCGTCGTTTCCGCTGGTATTTCACGCAGGCTATCGGGGTGGGGCAGGGGGGTCAACGAAGGGCAAAAAAACCGCTTGCATGACCCTAACTCATCTGTTATTATGATCGACATAACGGTTACATCCCACCCTCCCCAGCCCAGCCCGGCGGCGCTCCAAGCGCTGGCGGAGCTGTGTGCGCTGATCGAGGCCCTCTTGGGATGGCTGTTGCCCGGCTTCTGCGCCGCCCTCCGCGCCGCTCTGCTGAGCCCGCCCGCCCAGCTCCCCGTCATCTCCAATCCGAAACCTCGCACACCCCGCGCACGAACCACCGGCGCCCGGACTCCGTCCGCCCGCCACCCTACCCGGACGGCCAAAGCGCCGAAGCCCCGACGCAATCGCGCGACACGCCACCCTACCTATTCGGCAACGGCGACTCGCGCCCCGCTTGCGCCCGACGCACCCATGCCCCGCCCCCGCTCCGCCCGCGCGCCTCCACGCCCGAAATCTGGCGCCCGCATCACAATGACCCGCTGAACCGCGGGGGCTTCAGCATGTACATTTTCCTTCGCCTTGCACCTGCACTAGGGTCCCGCCCATGCCGAATATCAACTGGGGCGCGGTCCACGCCGCGCTGGTCAACCGCTTCGGGGCTCGGATTGCGGTGCGCGACGCCGCCGGCGCCGTCAGCTACGCCCAACTCTTCGCCGCCGCCGCCGGCATCGCGCGGCACCTCCTGGCCGTCGGCGTCGCCCCCGGCGCGCGCGTCGGCACCCTGTTCCGCAACGGCATCCCCGCCGTCGCCGCCGCTTACGGCACGCAAATCGCCGGCGCCGCCGAAACTCCGCTCAACATCGCCTACTCCCCCGCCGAAATCCGCGGCACCGCCCGCCTCGCCGGTTGCCACCACATCCTCTGCGACGCAACCCAGGTCGCCTTCCTCACCACCAACGGCTTCATCGCCCATGACGTCACCACCATCCCGCCCGCCCCACTCGACCCGTCGCAAACCCCCGACGTCCCCATGGACCTCGACGGCCGCCTCGCCTTCACCTCCGGCACCACCGGCCTGCCCAAAGCCATCGTCTACACCCAGCAAGCCCGCTTCCTCGCCAATATCCTCCTGCAATCCTGCCTCCCTTTCACCCCCGGCCCCGCCAGCCGCGTCCTGCTGATGACCCCCTTCGCCCACGGCGCCTCGCTGCAATGCCTTGCCTGGCTCGACCAGGGCGGCGAAGTCGTCCTGCTCGACGGCGTGGACCTCCCGCGCATCGCCCCCATGCTGGACAACGCCGAGCTCGAAGCCATTTTCGCCCCGCCCACCGTGCTGGCCAAAATCACCGCCGCCTTCGCTGGCCGATCATTCCGAGGCGTCCGCGCCATTTTCACTGGCACCGCCCCCTTGCCCCCCAGCACCTACCAGGCCGCCCGCGCCATGTTCGGCCCCGTCATCCGCCTCACCTACGGCAAGTCCGAAGTCATCAACCCCATCACCGTCCTCCCCCCCGAGGAAACCGACCGCTACTACGCCGAGGGGGGAAGCGACGATGGCGGCGCCTGCGTCGGCTGGCCCGCCCCGGGGGTGGAACTCGCCATCGAGGAAGGCGAAATCCTCATCCGTGCCCAGCACATGTCCAAAGGCTGGATCGACGCCGCCGGCTTCCACCCCTGGCGCGACGATGGCTTCCACCCCACCGGCGACATCGGCCGCATCGACCATCGCGGCCGCCTCCATCTCGTCGCCCGCGTGTCGGACGCCATGAAATCCGGCGGCTACAAGATCTATCCGCAGGAAATCGAACGCGCTTTGGCCACTGCGGGAACGGATGCCACCATTGTCGGTCTCCCCTCGGACTACTGGGGCGAAATCATCGTCGCCGTCGCCGAATCCCCCCATTCCGACTGGGAAGCGAAGGCCCGCGCCGCCTGCGCCGATCTCGCCAGTTTCAAACGCCCCCGCTTCTTCCTCGGCCTGCCCGAACTGCCGCGCAACGCCCAGGGCAAGCTGGTCCGCCGCCACCTCGTCACCGCCCTGCAATCCCGCTTCCGCCTGATCGACGGGCCCCGCCCGCGCCTCGAGGAACTCTGATGGTCCACCGCCGCGATTTCACCCCCGACCAACCCGGCCCCCTCGCCGGGCTGCGCGTGGTGGATCTCTCCCGCCTCGTCGCCGGCAATATGGTCAGCCTGCAACTCGCCGATCACGGCGCCGAGGTGATCAAGATCGAGGACCCGCAAAAAGGCGACCCCCTGCGCGCCTGGCGTGTGGGTGGCCATTCGATCCACTGGAAAGTCTACGCCCGCAACAAGAAGAGCCTCGCCCTGAGCCTGCGCGACGCAGAAACCCTCGACTTGCTGCGGGACCTACTGGCCACCGCCGACGTGCTGATCGAGAATTTCCGCCCCGGTACTCTCGAAGACATGGGCCTCGCACCGGCCACACTCTGGGCCCGCAATCCCGGCCTGATCGTGGTCCGCATCTCCGGCTTCGGCCAGGACGGCCCCTACGCCGAGCGCCCCGGCTTCGGCTCCCTGGTGGAGGGGATGAGTGGCTTCGCCGCCATGAACGGCTTCGCCGACCGCGAACCGGTGCTGCCCCCCCTCGCTTTGGCCGACATGATCGCCGGCCTCTACGGCGCCTACGCGGTGATGATCGCCCGCCGCGAGGTTGAGCGCGGGGAACCCGGCCAGGTGATCGACCTCCCATTGCTCGACCCTATCGTCTCTATCCTCGGCCCCCAGGCCGAAGCCTTCCGCACCTCAGGCAAACTGCCGCTCCGCACCGGCAGCCGCTCCAACACCACCAGCCCGCGCAACGTCTTCCGCACCAAGGACGGCCGCTTCATCGCCATTTCAGCCTCGATCCAGACCATGGCCGAACGCCTGCTCCGCGTCGTCGGCCGCCCCGACATGATCGCCGACTCCCGCTTCGCCACCAACACCGCCCGCGTCGCCAACGTCGCCGAGACCGAAGCCCCGATTGCGGCCTTCATCGCGGAACGCGATTTCACCGAGGTGATGGAGATTTTCGAACGTGAGCAGATCACCGCCGCCCCGGTCTATGACGTCGACCAACTCATCGCCGACCCCCACGTGGTCGCCCGCGAGGTGATCGTCGACATGCCCGATGCCGAGATGGGCGAGGTGATGATGCACAACGTGGTGCCCCGCCTCTCCCACACGCCAGGCAGCCTGCGCCTCCCCGCGCCCGGAATCGGGGAACACACCGCAGAGGTGCTCGCCGGGCTCGGCTGCAATGCGGAGCGGATCGCGGGTCTCGCCGCAAGGGGCGTGATCGCTACTGCGCCGCCGCGCTGACGCTCCGTCCAGGCATGCGGTGCCTATAGGCCAAGGCCTCCGCCACATCCTGCCGCCGGATCAACGGGGATTGAGCGAGATCAGCGATGGTCCGCGCCACCCGGAGCATCCGCGTATAGCCCCGCGCGGATTGCCCGAGCTTGTCCGCCGCCCGCTCGGCCAATTCCGCCGCCTCGGGCCGCAGAGGGAGGTGCTTCACATCCGCCTCCGCATTGCTCGCCGGCCCATCGGCGCCATAGCGCTCCCGCTGCGCCTCCCGCGCCACCGCCACCCGTGCGGCCACGGTCGCGGTGGTCTCGCCGGGAGGTGCGCGGGAGAGTTCCGAGGGCGGCATCGGTTGCACCTCGACGGTGAGATCGATGCGATCGAGCAGCGGACCACTGATCTTGCCCTGATAGTCCTCCCCGCACCGGGGCGCCTTGCTGCACTCCCGCGATGCACTGCCGAGATGCCCGCACCGACACGGGTTCATCGCCGCGATGAGCAGGAAGCGCGCGGGGTAGGTAACATGCGCCATCGCCCTCGCCACCGTGGTGCGCCCGGATTCCATGGGCTGGCGGAGCGCCTCCAGCGCCGCGCGGGGGAATTCGGGGAGTTCGTCGAGAAACAACACGCCGCGATGGGCGAGACTCACCTCGCCCGGCCGCGCCCGCTGCCCACCGCCGGTAATCGCCGCCTGGCTGGCGCTGTGGTGAGGCTCACGAAACGGCGGCCGCATCACCAGCCGCCCGCCATCGAGCATGCCGGCTACGGAATGGATCATCGAGACTTCGAGCGCCTCGCGGGGCAACAAATCAGGCAGCAGCCCGGCGATTCGCGCCGCGAGCATGGATTTGCCGGAGCCGGGAGGCCCGATCATGAGTAGGTTGTGGCCGCCGGCCGCCGCGATTTCGAGCGCCCGCTTGGTGGTCTCCATGCCCCTGACATCGGCCAGATCCGTGCCGCCGGTCACCTCGGCCACCCCTGCGGGTTCAGGGGACGCGAGGAGTTGCACGCCGCGAAAATGGTTGATTAGGGTCAGCAAATCAGGCGTCGCCAGCACCTTGACCCGCCCGGCCCAAGCCGCCTCGCCGCCCTGGTTGGCCGGGCAAATCAACCCGAGATCGAGGTTCGACGCCCCGATCGCCGCCGGAAGCACACCTGCGACGGGGTTCAAGGTGCCATCGAGCGACAACTCGCCGAGTGCCGCATAGCGGGCCAGTTCCTCACGCGGAAGCACCCCCATCGCGGCCAGGACGGCCAAGGCGATGGGGAGATCAAAATGGCTACCCTCTTTCAGCAGGTCGGCCGGAGCCAAGTTGATCAGCACGCGCTTCGGCGGGAGCGAAAGCCCCATCGCGGTCAGTGCCGCGCGGACCCGTTCACGCGCCTCTCCGACTGCCTTGTCTGGTAGGCCTACGACAAGGAAGGCCGGCAGACCCGACGAAATCTGGACCTGCACCTCGATCGGTACGGCTTCGATTCCGGAAAAAGCAAAAGAGCGGATGCGGGCGATGAACATCGACTTTAACCTAGCCGTGTCTCCACCGTCGCCCGAGTAATAAACAGATCAAAAGATGGATTTGACGATCGTATGTCAAACGGTCGTGTCCCACTCGTGGTGCAGGAGCCCCCGTAGTGGCCATCCCAGTGATCCCGGGTAGCACTGGGTTGCAGCCTGCAACTCTGATCTGAGGACCGCCACGATGACCGAGGACAAGATCGCCCTTCGCCAGCTCCTGGAGAAGGGCTCCGAGGCGACATTCTTGCGTGAGATGATCGGCTTTGCCGCCGAGCGCTTTATTGCGCTCGAGACGGAGACGCTGTGCAACGCGGCGCCAGGTGAACGCAGCGCCGAGCGGCGCAACCAGCGCAACGGCTACCGCGATCGTGACTGGTAGATTGGCGTCAACGCCGACAGGCGGCGTAAGGTGCTCGGCATGACGGTCGGACACAGCGAGGCCGAGCCATTCTGGGTCGAATTCCCGAGCAGCCTCGCACGGCGCGGCCCGCGCGGCGTGAAGCTGGTGGTGTCGGACGCCCACACCGGCCTCAAGGCTGCCATCACAAAGGTGCTGAGCGCCACATGGCAGCGCTGCCGGGTATATTTCATGCGCAACGCCATGGCCTATGCCGGCAAGACCCAGCGCCGCATCGTCACAGCCTGGATCGGCACCGCCTTCGCCCAGGACGATGCCGCCTCCGCACGACAGCAATG
The DNA here is from genome assembly GCA_903910565.1 of uncultured Rhodospirillales bacterium. GTDB lineage: Bacteria > Pseudomonadota > Alphaproteobacteria > Acetobacterales > Acetobacteraceae > CAIYPH01. The sequence goes on along the minus strand of CAIWAJ010000669.1, from coordinate 3,864 downwards.
GCGCGACGTCGCCGACCGGCTCCGCCCCCGCATCCCGCGGCTGGCAGCCTTCCTCGATGAGGCCGAGGCCGACGTTCTCACCTTCATGGCCTTCGCGCTCCAGCATCGGGCAAAGATCCATTCGACAAATCCGCTCGAACGGTTGAACCACGAAATCAAGCGGCGCAGCGATTTCGTCGGTATCTTCCCCAATGAAGCAGCGATCACACGACTGATCGGCGCCCTCCTGCTGGAGGAGAACGATGAATGGTCCGTCCAGCACGCCCGATACATGACACTGGAAACCACCGCACCGCTCAGCGATGATACGGCCGTCGGACTGCACGTGATCGCAGTTTGAAAGGATGCCCGACGCCGCTCGCAATCACTGCCATGGCCACCACGGGGGGGCTACTACAACACGCCAAGGGACACGACCCTGATCGGCTTCCGGTCTAGCGGTATTTTACGCTAAATTGCCCAGGCATGACGGTTGGTAAACACATTCTTAACCGAAAGGGCCAATGCTCCGAATCGGTCGGTTACGGTGCGGGCGCACGCAACGGTTGTATCCCAGTCGCCACCATGACCGTCACATAGGGAGTGCTGCGATGGACAAGCGAAGCTTGAGTGAATTCAGTCTACTTCGCGCGAAACGGGGGTTCACCCGCCTTGAATTCAGCCTGCTGACCGCGATGCTCGGCGCGATGGTTATCAACGGGATCGCGACGCTCGGCGGCGGACTCGGTGTCGGGAGCAAGCCCATGGGGCTTCCCGACGTGCGCGTCGAGCAATCGAACTCTGGTAGCATGAACGCCGCCGTCGGCTTTTCACGGACGCCGCACTAGCGGCTCCGTTCCGCGGGGTCACTTCCCTTTCTGCGCCAATAGGATCTCGCGCAGCTTCGCATTGGTGCCGTTAAGATCGGGCAGCCGCTTGCCCTTTGCTACCTCGGCCAGGCGTGGCCCCTCGGCGGCCTGCATCGCGATCGCCCGCTCCGCCGCAGACGTGATCGCCGCGGCATTCGACGGTAGCACCAGAATGCCGTTCTCATCGGCCAGCACCGCATCGCCGGGATTAACTGCGACGCCGCCGATCGAGACTGGGACGCAGAACTGGCCCTGCTGGAATATCACCTTGGTGGTGATCGCCGACAGGCCGCGTGACCACACCGGCACCTTGTAATCCCGCACTTCCTGGATGTCGGTGGAAACCCCATCGATGATGATGCCCTTGCAGCCCGCCTCGCGCGCGGCGAAGGCCACGCCGCCGCCAACGGGCGCGTGCTTCACGTCGCCCACCCGGTCAATCAGCAGGATATCGCCGGGACGCAGCTGCCCGAGCGCGTAATGCACGATGGTGCTGTCATTGCCGGCGCAGCGCACTGTGACGGCGGTGCCGGCGATGCGCGGCACCTGCCAGCGCGCGGCGATCATAGGATCGACGAAGCCGTAATGCAGGAAATGCCCGATGGTCGCGGGTTCGGCCCGCTCCAGCAGTGCAATCAGCGCGGGGTCGATCTGCGACGGTAGTTCATTGACGACGAACATGTGGTTCTCCTTGCACGATTTTTCTATTTGCCCAACGCGCGCCCCAGCCCCACCGCACGCTCCAGCACCATGACGATGCTGAGCGTCAACAGCACCAGCAGGGCCGAAACGGCGGCGACCAGCGGGTCGGTCCGGCTTTCCACGTAGCGAAACATCGCCACCGGCAGCGTGGTCAACTCCGGCCCCACCACGAACAGGCTGATCACCACCTCGTCGAACGAAACCAGGAAGACGATCGCCGCGGTGGCCGCAACGCCCGGCAGCATCAGCGGCAAGGTGATGCGGCGGAACACGCGCCAGGGCGCGGCGCCGAGGCTCGATGCCGCTTCCTCGACCGCCGGCGGCAGGGTGGAGACCGCGGTCATCAGCACGCGAATGCCATAGGGCAGCGCCACCAGCAGATGCGCCAGCAGCAATCCCGGCCAGGATCCGATCAGCCCGTAGCCGACGAACAGGATCAGCAACGCCAGCGCCAGCACGATGGTCGGCAGCAGCAGCGGTGCCGTCAGTAGCGCCACCAGCGCCTCACGGCCACGAAACCGCCCGCGCGCCAGCACCAGGGCGGCGGGCATGGCAAGCACCAGCGTCGCCGCACACACCAGGCAGGCCAGCAGGACGCTGTTGCGCGCCGCCTCCATCAGCTTGGTCTCGCGCCACATCGCTGCGTACCAGCGCAGGCTGAACCCCGAGGGCGGCCACACCAGGAAGGCGTCCGCCGAGAAGGACATGGGGATCACCAGCACCACCGGTGCCAGCAGGAACAGGAACAGCGCGGCGATCAGCGCGCGATGCGCGGCGCGGCCAATCATGCCTCCACAACCCGCAGCAGCCGCCCGTAGAGCAGCAAGGCGAGCCCGAACACCGCGAGCGACAGCACCGACAACGCCGCCGCCACCGGCCAGTTCAACGTGACGATCGCCTGATCGTAGATCTCGGTCGCCAGCAGGATCACCCGCCCGCCGCCCAGCAGCTTCGGTGTGATGAAGCTCGAGACCGTCAGCACGAAGGCGAGCAGGCAGCCCAGCAGCACGCCCGGCAAACTCAGCGGCATTACCACTCGCGTGAACACCCGCCAGCGCGGCGCCCCGAGGCTCGCCGTAGCCTCCTCCAGCGAGGCGTTGAGCCGCCCGAACCCGGCCAGCAGGCACAGGATCATGGTCGGCATCAGGATTTCGACCAGCGCGATCACCACGCCGGTGAGGTTGAACACCATGCGCGGCGGCTTCGCCATGCCGAGAAACCGCAGCATGGCCGCCACCAGCCCGGTATCGCCGAGGATCACCATCCAGCCATAGGTGCGGACCACCGCCGAGACCAGCAACGGCGAAATACAGGCGACCATCAGCAAATTGCGCCAGCGCGGCGCCGCGCGATGGATGAACAGCGCCAGCGGATACCCGGCCAGCAGCGTCAGCACCGTCACCCCCAGCGCGACGCCAATGCTGCCGGTGACCAGTTCGATGTAGTATTCGTCCTCGGCGATCGACGCCCAGGTGGCGAGCGTCGGGCCCGGCCCAACCCCGCCGCTCGGCCGCGCCTCGTGGAAGGATAGCGCGGCGAGATTGGCCATCGGCGCGATGAAGATCGCGAGGTTGACCAGCAGCGCCGGGCCGAGCAGCAGGGCAGGCAGCCGCATCACGCGGTCTCGCGCGGGAAGACCAGCGTGTCGGCCACCCGCCAGGCGATGCGCACCTCCGCCCCCGTTTCAGGCGGCGGCGCGCCCGGCTGGGTCGGCTGTTCGACGAGGAAGATCGCTCCGCCGGCTGCGACCTCGCAGGCCAGCACGTCGCCCACGTAGGTGATGCGGCGCACGCTGCCGCGCACCTCGTTCCAGCCCTCACCCCCCGCAGTAAAGGCGATGCGATGCGGGCGGATCATCACTGTCACCGGCCCCGGCGAAATCGGGGCAGGGGCGGCGATCGCGAGATCCCCGATGGTGATGCGCCCATCGGCGGCGTGGCCGGCGATGCGATTGCTGCGGCCCACGAAGTCGGCCACGAACTCACTCGCGGGGTGCTCGTAGATATCGTGCGGCGTGCCGAGCTGGGCGATGCGGCCCTGCGTCATCACCGCGATGCGATCGCACATCGCCAACGCCTCGGCCTGGTCATGGGTGACGAAGATGGTGGTGATGCCCAGCCGGCGCTGGATATCCTGGATTTCCGCCCGCATCTCCTCGCGCAGCTTGGCATCGAGGTTGGAGAGCGGTTCGTCGAGCAGCAGCACGGAAGGCTCGATCACCAGCGCGCGCGCCAAAGCCACCCGCTGCTGCTGCCCGCCCGACAACTCCTTCGGCCGGCGTTTGGCGAGGTGCCCGAGGCGGACGAGATCGAGT
>CAIWAJ010000668.1:0-4295 GCA_903910565.1 uncultured Rhodospirillales bacterium | reverse complement strand
GCTGCCGGTCTAATCGCGGGCGCCGCCGGCGCCGGCGGCCATGCCGGCAGCCTTTCGCCCTTCGCTTTGGTGCAGGAAATTCGCGAGTGGTTCGACGGGCCGATCGCGCTGTCGGGCGCGATCGCCAACGGCAATGCGGTGCTGGCCGCCCAGGCCTGCGGTGCCGATCTCGCCTATATCGGCTCGGCCTTCATCGCAACCGTCGAGGCCAACGCCGCCGAGGGTTACAAGCAGATGATCGTCGACAGCGCGGCCGATGACATCGTCTACACCAACCTCATCACCGGCGTGCTCGGCAATTACCTCAAGCCGAGCCTGGAGCGCGCGGGGCTCGACGTCGACAATCTGCCGACATCGGACAAGTCGGCGATGAATTTCGGATCGGGCGCCACCAAGGCCTGGAAGGATATCTGGGGCTCCGGCCAGGGCATTGGCGCGGTGAAGAAAGTGGTGCCTGTCGCTGAGCTGGTTGACCGGCTGGCCACCGAATACGCCGCCGCCCGCGCCCGCGTGCTGGCGGCGTAAGCCGATGGCCACCGACATCGCCGGCCGCGTTGCCCTCGTCACCGGCGCTTCCTCGGGCCTCGGCGAGCGCTTCGCCCGCGTGCTGGCTGCTGACGGCGCACGGCTCGCCATCGCCGCCCGCCGGCTGGACCGGCTGGAGGCGCTGGCCGCCGAGCTGCGGGCAGCCGGGGCCGAGGTGCTGCCGGTGGCACTCGATGTCACCTCGGTCGCGGCTATCCGCGCGGTGGCGGCGGAGATCGAGCAGCGGCTCGGGCCGATCGAGATCCTGGTCAACAACGCCGGTATTTCCCGCCAGGCGCGCATCGAGACCATCGACGAGGACGATTACGACGCGGTGCTGGACACCAACCTCAAGGGCCCGTTCTTCATCGCCCAGGCGGCGGCGAAGCAGATGATTGCGCACAAGATCGAAGGCCGCATCGTCAACATCGCCTCCATTGCCGGGCAGCGGGCGATCGGGCAGCTCAGCACCTATGGGATGTCAAAGGCGGGGATGATCCAGATGACCCACCAGATGGCGCGCGAATGGTCCCGCCACGGGATCAACACCAACGCAATCTGCCCGGGCTACATCACCACCGAAATCAGCGCGGAGTACCTCACCACCGAGGCCGGCGCCAAATGGGTGGCCTCGCTGCCGCGCAGGCGGATGGGCGAGCCGCGCGATCTCGACGCGGTGCTGCGCCTGCTCTGCGCGGGGGAGGCGGCGCGCTTCCTCAACGGCGCCATCATCAGCGCGGATGACGGCTTCACCTCCCTCTGACATCGCCGCCGGGCACAACGAGCGCGGCAACGCGCTGTTTGCCGCCGGGGATCATGCGGCGGCGATTGCGCAGTATCGGCTGGCGCTGGAGCAGATGCCCGGCAGCGCCGAACTGCACTTCAACCTGGCGAACGCTCTTGAAGCGACCGGCGAGACCGCGGCGGCACTGGCCAGCTTCCACCGGGCCATCGCGATCTCGCCCGATCTGGGGCCGGCCTACACCAATCTCGGCAACCTGCTCCGCCGCCTCGGCCGCCCCGCGGAGGCGCTGGAGGCCTATCGCCGGGCGATGCATCTCGCGCCCTTCAGCCCGGCCGCGCGCTACAATATCGGCACCGCCCTGCTCGACCTCAACCGCGCCGCCGAGGCCCTGCCGCATTTCATTCGCGCGGCCGATGGAGCCGAGCCGCATATTCCCGCCTTCGCCTCCGTCGGGGAGGTATTGATCCGCCTTGGCCGCAAGGCGGAGGCGCTCGGCTGGTTCCGCATTGCGTTGGAGCACCGGCCCGACGACGCGGCGGCCCGCTTTGGCACCGCCGTTTGCCTGCTGGCGGCGGGGAATTTCCGGGAGGGCTGGCCCGCCTTCGAGGCCCGCCTGACCATGCCGCGCGCCGCGCCGCTGCCGGTCGAGGGGCGGCGGTTGACGCCGGAGGATCTCGGGTCGATCGCCGGCCGGCACGTCGTCGTGGTGGCCGAGCAGGGGTTTGGCGATACGATCCAGTTCAGCCGCTATGTCACGCTGCTGCGCGGCCGCGGTGCGCGGGTGACGCTGCTGGTGCAGGCCGCGTTGGCGCGGCTGCTGGCCGGCCTCGCCGACCCGGTGCTGGCGCTCGGCCAGCGCCCGGCGGCCGCGGATTTCGTCTGCCCGCTCCTGAGCCTGCCCGCCATCTTCGCCGCCACCGAGGCCGCGATTCCGCCACCTGCCCGCCTCGGCCGCGGCGGGCCTCGGGGTTTGCCGGGCGGCGCAATTCGGGTCGGCCTCGCCTGGTCCGGCAATCCGGCCCATCTGCTGGACAGCCAGCGCTCCATCCCGTTGGCCATGCTGGGGCCGTTGCTGGACCTCCCCGGCTGCGCCTTCCACGCCATCCAGACCCAGATCCCCCCCCGCGATCGCCCTTTGCCCGCCGCCTTGCAATGGACCGGCGCGACCTTCAGCGATTTCGCGGACACCGCGGACTTCATCGCCGGGCTCGACCTGGTGATCACCGTCGATACCTCCCTCGCCCATCTCGCCGGCACGCTTGGCGTTCCGGTCTGGGTATTGCTCGCCGCCAACGCCGATTATCGCTGGATGGAAGGGCGGGAGGACAGCCCGTGGTATCCCTCGGCCCGGCTGTGGCGCCAGGGCGCGGATGGCTGGGCCGGGGTGATCGAGCGGGTGCGCGCCGCCCTCGCCGCTGGCGCGTGGCGATGAGCGGGGATATCGATGCCCTGGCGCGAGCGGTTGCCGCCGAGCCGGAGCGCCCGGAGTTGCGCTTCAACCTCGCCAATGCGCTGCTCGCGGCCGACCGGCCAGGCGAGGCGGCCATCGAATATCGCCGCCTGTTGCTCGCCCATCCCGACCATTCCGGCGTGCTCACCAATCTCGGCAATGCGCTCCATGCCATGGGGCGTCCGGCCGAGGCGCTCGACCATTACCGCCGCGTCGTCGCCTTGCGCCCCGATGTCGCCGGCGCGCTCAATAATGTCGGCAACTCCCTGATCGCGCTGAACCGCCCGGAGGAGGCGGAGCCCTATCTGCGCCGTGCCGTCCAGGCCGACCCCGCCTATGCCCAGGCAGCCAATAATCTCGGTGGCGCCCTGCTCGCGCTCGATCGCCCGGTCGAGGCGCTGGAGTGGTTCCGCCGGGCAATGAAGCTCGACCCCAACCCCTTCCACGCCACCTTCGGCGCCGCGATCGCGCAGCTGACGCTCGGTGATTTCCGCGGGGGATGGCGGGATTACGAGGCGCGCTGGCTCGACCCGCGCTTCACCATCGATGTGCCGGAGTACAGCACACCGACCTGGGATGGCGGTGGGGTGCTCACGGGCAAGCGGGTGCTGCTGCATTGCGAACAGGGGCTTGGGGACAGTATCCAGTTCGTCCGCTACGCCCCCATGGTCCGCCAAAGGGGCGGACATGTGGTGTTGCAGATCCAGGCGCCGCTCGCCGGGCTGGTGGCGCATCTCGCCGACGAGGTGGTTCCGCAGGGCGAGATTGCCCGCGACGAGCCGGTGCCCGCGCATGCCATCCGCTGCCCGCTGCTGAGCCTGCCGCGCGCCTTCGGCACACGCTTGGCGACGATCCCGCGCGACGTGCCGTATCTCAGCGCCGAACCGTCCCGCGTGGCGGACTGGCGGGCGCGGCTTGGCCGTCCGACGCGGCGGCGAATCGGGGTTGCCTTCTCCGGCAGTCCCGAGCACCCCGACGACGCGCTGCGATCGATCCCGGCCCAGCGGTTCCTTGCCGCGCTGCCCGACGCCGACATCCATGTCCTGCAACGCGACATAAGGCCAGCGGACGAAGCGGCACTCGCCGGTGCGCATGTGCACAGCGCCGATCTCACGGATTTCCGCGACACCGCCGCCCTGCTCGCCTGCATGGACCTGGTGGTGAGCGTCGATACCTCGATCGCCCATCTCGCCGGCGCCATGGGGCGCCCGGTGTGGATTCTGCTGCAATTCGCCGGCGATTTCCGCTGGCTGCGGGAGCGGACGGATAGCCCGTGGTACCCCTCCGCCCGCCTGTTCCGTCAGCCCCGGGCGAGGGACTGGGAGACGCCGCTGGCCGCGCTTTCGGCCGCCCTCACCACCATCCGCCATCCACGGTGAAGAGCTGGCTGGTGCACATCCGGCTGTCATCGGCGGCCAGCCACAACACCATGCGCGCCACGTCATCCGGCACCAGCATGCGCTTGAGGCACTGGGCGGCGAGCGTGGAGGCTTCGGCCTCCGGGGTCAGCCACAGTGTCTTCTGCCGCTCGGTGAGGATCCAGCCGGGGATGACGCAGTTCACGCGGATATTGTC
>CAIWAJ010000667.1:0-3809 GCA_903910565.1 uncultured Rhodospirillales bacterium | reverse complement strand
CGCCCGCGGCAGCCGGCGCGGCACCTTCACCACACGCTTCAATCGCTCGGCGATGTCGGGCGCGGTGCGGACCTGCCAGCCGCCGGCGACCTCCACCAGTTCCACCCCCCGCCCGGCATACCGCGCCTGGAGCGCCGCCAGCACGGCCTCAGCCTCGGCGTCATCGGGCAGCGCCTGGGTCAGCGCGCGTGCCGTCACCGGGGTGGCGGAGGCGAAAATCAGCGCCTCGGCGAGGCGGAGCTGCTCGGGATCGGGCATGGCGGGTTCACTCGTCATCGGGCTCATCCTGTGCCTCGCTCAGCTGCCCGCGCACCAGAATCGGCCCGAACGCCGCCTCCTGGCGCATGCGGATGGTGCCGGCGCGGGCCATCTCAAGCGTGGCGATCAGCGTGCTCGCCAACGCCGCGCGGCGCTCCAGCGGGCCACCCAGCGTCTCCGGCAGGAACTGGTCGAGCGCGGACCAGTCGGGCAGGCTGCCCAGCAGCACGGCGAGGCGGGCCAGCGCGTCCTTCACCCCCCACAGCGAAATCCGCGCCGGGCGGTACTGCTTGTGCCGCGTGCCGCGCCGCAGGGCGGCCATATAGGCGCGCATCAGGGCGGGCATATCGAGCGACAGGCCGGAGCGGTCGGTCTCCGCGAAATCCTCTGGCGCGCCGCGGGCGAACACCTCCTGGCCCAATTGCGGCCGCGCCCCGAGCCAGGCCGCCGCGGCGCGCATCGCCTGCAAATCCCGCAGGCGGGCCGCCAGCACCTCGGCCGCCGCCTCGCCCTCATCGGCCGCGGTGAGGCCGAGCGGCAGCAGCAGGCGGGATTTCAGCCAGGTGAGCCAGGCCGCCATCACCAGCCAATCGGCCGCGAGTTCCAGCCGGATGCGCCGCGCCCCCTCGATCACCGCAAGATACTGGTCCACCAGCGCGAGGATGGAGATGCGCGCGAGGTCCACTTTCTGGGCGCGCGCGAGGTCCAGCAGCAGGTCGAGCGGCCCGTCGAACCCATCGAGATGCAGCAGCAGCGCCTCGGCGCCGAGCGGCGTGTCATTGGCGGGCAGGGCGGTAACCGCGCCGCTCATCTCAGCCGATCCCGAGGGCCGCCAGCAGATCCGCCGCGCGCAGCACCGTCCACAGCGCGGCGCGCAGGTCGAGATCGAGCAGCCATGGCATCAGCCCGTTGAGCGCGGCGCCCACGGGGTCGAACTTCCAGCCAAGATCGCGCGACATCTCCGGCACGATGAAAACGAACAGCAGCACGATCAGCACGCCGTATTTTTCGAGCTTCGCCCAACGCGCCGCCAGCGCCTCCGGCAGCAGCCCCACCACCACCCGCCCGCCGTCGAGCGGCGGGATGGGCAGCAGGTTGAATAGGCCGAGCCCGATATTCACCTGGATGAAGGCGAGCGCGAAGGCGACGGCCATGCTGCCGTCATCGAACCCGCCATCGGTATGGGTCGCCACCAGCACCACGGTGGCGGCGAAGGCGAGCAGGAAGTTCATGCCGGGCCCCGCCGCCGCCACCACCATCATCCCCCGGCGCGGATTGCGGAACCGCCAGGCCGCCACCGGCACCGGCTTGGCCCAGCCGAACATGAAGGCGATCCGCCCCATCGTCGCCAACTGGCTCACCGCCAGGAACAGCGGCAGTACGATGGTGCCGATGCGATCGACGTGCACGAGCGGATTGAGCGACAGGCGCCCGGCCTCGCGCGCCGTGCTGTCGCCCATCGCCAGCGCCGCATAGCCATGCGCCGCCTCGTGCAGCGTGATCGCGAGCACCGCGGCGACCAGTGAGAGAATGATGTCGATCAAATGCCCAATCCGTCCCGTTCCGCCCGAAGGCCAACCGGGTCTAGCGCCAAACGCCGCCGCCGCGCGACCCCCCGCGCCGCCGCGAGCCGCGATTCGGCCGCTTGGGTGAGGGAAGGGACCGCCTCCAGCACCGCCGCATTCTCCGCGATGCCGCCGGGGCAATAGAGCGCGATATCGCAGCCCGCCGCCAACGCCCGCGTGGCGCGCTCCGCCGGCGTGCCGCTCAGCGCCTCCATGGCGAGATCATCCGAGGTCAGCACCCCCCGGAATCCCGCCCGCCCGCGGATCACCTCGCCGATCACCACCGGCGAGAGGGTGGCCGGGCGCTGCGCATCCCAAGCACGGTAGACGATATGGGCGGTCATCATCCATGGCAGATCGGCATTGGCCGCGAAGGGTGCAAGGTCAGCCGCCAGATCATTGGCCTCCACCGTCGGCAGCGCGAGATGGCTATCCACCGACGCCCGCCCATGCCCGGGCGCATGCTTGCCGACCGGCTGCACCCCCGCCGCCAGCAGCCCCGCCGCCACCGCACGGGCCAGCCGCGCCACCTCCAGCGGCTCCGCCCCATAGGCCCGGTCGCCAATCACGTCACTGGCGCCGGGCACGCGGAGATCGAGCACCGGGGCGCAGACGGTATCGAGGCCCACATCCATACAGTCGATGCCGATCAGGGCCCCGGTGAGGAACGCTGCCCGCAGCCCGGCCGCAGGATCGCGCCTGAACAGCTCCCCGATGGTCCCCGCCGGCGGATGCACGCCCCAGTGCGGCGGCCGCAACCGCGCGACGCGCCCGCCCTCCTGGTCCACCATCAGGCAAGCGCCCTTTGGCAGCACCCGCCGCAACTCGGCCGTCAACGCGCGCAACTGCGATGGGTCTTCGACATTGCGGCGAAACAGGATCACCCCGGCAGGCGGCAGACGCCGAAACAGCGCCGCCTCCTCCGCCGTGAGGCGAGGACCGGCAATGCCGAGAATCGCGGCTTTCGGAGCGTGGGACATGACGCAAAGGTAAAAGCCGCCGGCCCGGCCGTCCATGCCGCCGGCCACCCTTGACGCCGCCCCGACCGCGACGCCTCATCCCACCCACAAGGAGCGCGCGCCATGACCACCGAGCTGATCCGCCTTACCGCCAACCAAGCCGTCGCCGCGCTCCGCCGCGGCGAAATCTCCCCGCTCGACCTCATCGACGCCGCCGCCGCCCGCATCGCGGCGGTAGAACCCGCGGTGAACGCGCTCCCAACCCTTTGCCTCGACCGCGCCCGCGACCACGCTAAGACCCTCATGGCCGGGCATCGCCGCGAGGCAGAAGGCGAGCCGGGCTGGCTCGCCGGTCTCCCCGTCGTCATCAAGGACCTCGCGGACGTTGCCGGGGTGCGCACCACCTATGGCTCGCCGATCTACAAGGATCATGTGCCCACCCGCTCCCACCCGCTGGTGGAGCGCATCGAGCGTAAGGGCGGCATCGTCATCGCCAAGTCCAACACCCCCGAGTTCGGGGCTGGGGGGAACACCTTCAACGAGGTGTTCGGCCGCACCCTGAACCCCTGGAACACCGCGCTCACCTGCGGCGGCTCCACCGGTGGAGGCGCGGTGGCACTCGCCACCGGCGAGGCCTGGCTGGCTCAGGGCTCCGACCATGGCGGTTCGCTGCGCGGCCCCGCCACGCTGTGCTCCGTGGTCGGCATCCGCCCCTCGCCAGGCCGGGTGACGCGGGGCAGTGCCGACAACCTTTTCTCCCCGCTTTCCGTCGAAGGCCCGATGGCGCGCAATGCCGCCGATCTCGCGCTCTTCCTCGACACCATGGCCGGGCTGTGCCCGCAGGACCCGATGACCTTCGACGCCCCGGCCGCACCCTTCCTCGACGCCGCCCTCAACCCGCGCAAACCCCGCCGCATCGCCTTCACCACCAATTACGGCGGCCGTCTGCCGGTCGAGCGCGAAACCCGCGACATCTGTGCCGCCGCGATGCGCCATTTCGAGGCTGCCGGCTGCATCGTCGAGGAGG
>CAIWAJ010000666.1:0-1869 GCA_903910565.1 uncultured Rhodospirillales bacterium | reverse complement strand
CCTGCCGGTGCAGGTCAACGAGAACATGGTCGGCCACAAGTTCGGTGAGTTTGCGCCGACCCGTACCTTTACGGGTCACGCCGCCGACAAGAAGGCGAAGCGGGGCTGATATGAGCAAGCCGAAATATCCGCGCGCGCTGAAGGACACCGAGGCGCAGGCCATCCTGAGCAACGTCCGGGTCTCCCCGCGCAAGTTGAACCTGGTGGCGGGCCTGATCCGCAACCGCACCGCGGCTGACGCCGTCGCGACGTTGACCTTCTCGAAGCGCCGGATCGCGCAGGACGTGAAGAAGACGTTGGAAAGCGCCATCGCCAACGCCGAAAACAATCATCAGCTCGATGTCGATCGCTTGGTCGTCACGCGCGCCGAGGTTGGCAAGTCCATGGTGATGCGGCGTTTCCACGCCCGCGGCCGTGGTCGTTCGGCGCGCATCGAGAAATGGTTCAGCCACCTGAAGATCGTGGTTGCCGAACGGGCGCAGGAAGCTGCGCCGACCGAGACGGCGCAGGAGGCCGCATAAGATGGGTCACAAAGTCAATCCGATCGGACTGCGCCTCGGCATCAACCGTACCTGGGATAGCCGTTGGTTCGCTGGTTCCGACTACTCGCGCCTGCTGCATGATGACCTGAAGTTGCGTGCGCACCTGCGCAAGAAGCTCTCGGGAGCCGGCGTGTCGCGTGTGGTGATCGAACGCCCGGCCAAGAAGCCGCGCGTCACCATCTATGCCGCCCGCCCTGGTGTGGTGATCGGCAAGAAGGGCCAGGACATTGAGCATCTGCGCAAGGATCTGAGCAAGCTCGCCAAGTCCGAGGTCTCGCTCAACATCGTCGAAATTCGCAAGCCGGAAATCGATGCGACTCTGGTCGCTGAGAACATCGCTCAGCAGCTTGAGCGCCGTGTTGCCTTCCGCCGCGCCATGAAGCGTGCCGTTCAGTCGGCCATGCGGCTTGGCGCCCAGGGCATCCGCATCAACTGCGGCGGTCGTCTGGGTGGCGCGGAGATCGCGCGCGTCGAGTGGTATCGCGAAGGGCGTGTGCCGCTACACACGCTCCGCGCCGATATTGATTTCGGGGTTGCGACCGCGAAGACGACCTATGGCACATGCGGCGTGAAAGTATGGATCTTCAAAGGCGAGATTCTTGCGCACGACCCCATGGCCCAGGACCGTCGCGCGGCCGAGCAGGCCCCGCAGCGTTGATTTGAAGCGCTAGGAACCAAAGACAATGCTTTCGCCAAAGCGCACTAAGTTTCGCAAGGCCCACAAGGGCCGCATCAAGGGTAACTCCAAGGGCGGCACCGCGCTGAATTTCGGCGCCTACGGTCTCAAGGCTCTCGAACCTGAGCGGATCACCGCCCGGCAGATCGAAAGCGCCCGTCGTGCGATCACCCGCGCGATGAAGCGCGCTGGTCGCGTATGGATCCGTATTTTTCCGGATCTGCCGGTGTCGACCAAGCCGGCCGAAGTCCGCATGGGATCCGGCAAGGGCTCCCCGGAGTTCTGGGTCGCACGCGTGGCTCCCGGACGGATCATGTTCGAGATCGACGGTGTGGCGCCGGAACTCGCCAAGGAGGCGCTGACCCTCGGCGCCGCCAAGCTGCCGATCAAGACCAAGTTCATCACCCGCATCGGAGACGCGTGAGATGGCCAAGCAGATGAAGGCGAACGACACGCGTCTCAAGACGGTGGACGAGCTTAAGACCATCCTGCTCGATCTTCGCAAGGCGCAGTTCAATCTGCGCTTCCAGCGCGCGTCGGGTCAGAATGAGGGCCTCGCGCAGGTCAAGCAGGTTCGGCGCGACATCGCGCGCGTGAAAACCATCATGGCGGAGAAAGCTACCTCCGCCTCGAAGTCCTGAAAGGAGTAGG
>CAIWAJ010000665.1:0-2904 GCA_903910565.1 uncultured Rhodospirillales bacterium | reverse complement strand
GGTGTGGTCGAGCTGGAACTACCTCGGCGGTTCGGATGGCGGCCCGCTCTGCGTCACCTACTGGATGAACCGCCTGCAAGGCCTGCCGGACACCACCCCGCTGTTCGTCACCCTGAACCCCGCCCGCGACCCGCGACCCGGCGCCGTCCTGCACACCGAAACCTACGAACACCCCCAGTTCGACGCCGCCGCGATCCGCGCCCAACGCCGCCTCTGGTCGCTGCAGGGCACAAGACGCACCTGGTTCTGCGGCGCCTGGTTCGGCGCCGGCTTCCACGAAGACGGGCTGCAAGCCGGCCTCGCCGTCGCCGAACAGCTCGGCGGCATCAGGCGCCCCTGGACCGTGCCCGAGGAAAGCGGCCGCATCCACCTGACCGCCCCCTTAGAGTCAGCGGCATGAAATCCGCCCTCTACCGAGGCGTCGTGCTGCACCACCGGCTGCGGCCGAAGGAGCACCGGCTGCGCTACCGCCTGTACTGGCTGCTGCTGGACCTGGACGAGCTGCCGGCGCTGCACCGGTCGCTGCGTCTGTTCTCCTTCAACCGCCCGAACCTGCTGGCATTCCACGAGCGCGACCACCTCGACAGCAGCGCCACCCCGCTGCGGACGCAGATCGAGGCCGCCTTGGCTGGCGCAAAAATCCCCTACGACGGCGGCCCCATCCGGGTGCTGTGCATGCCCCGCGCTTTGGGCAGCGTGTTCAACCCGATCAGCGTCTGGTTCTGCCACCGCAAGGACGAGTCCCTGGCGGCCATGCTGTACGAGGTCAACAACACCTTCGGCGAACGTCACAGCTACCTGATTCCGGTCGCCCCCGGCACCTCCGGCCCGATCCACCAGCACTGCGACAAGGCGTTCTATGTCTCCCCCTTCATGCGGATGGCCATGGAATACGATTTCCAGGTCGCCCCGCCCCGGGATACCGTCAGCGTCATCGTCGGCGGCAGCGACGCCGGCGGCAAGCTCATCGAGACGTCCTTCGCCGGCCGGCGCCAACCCTTGGACGACCGCGGGCTGGCCGGCGTCGTGGTCCGTCATGGGTTCCTGGCATGGATGGTCCTGCTCGCGATCCACTGGGAGGCGTTGAAGCTCTGGCTGAAAGGCATGCGCCTGCAGCCGAAGCCCGCAGCCCCCGCCCATCCCATTACCTTCGTCCAACCGCATGAGAGCTGACGCATGACGGATCTGTCCTTCGACGCCGGTATGGCCCTCGACCGCGTGCAGCCGCGCCAAAGCTGGTGGGCCAACGCCCTGCTGTCCAGCGTTCGGCACGGCCGGCTGACTCTGGTCACCCCGTCCGGCACGCGCCTGACTCACACGCCCACCGCGCCCGGCCCCGAAGGTGTGATGGTCCTGCACCGTTGGCGCACCCTGAAGCGCCTGCTGACCGGCGGCGATGTCGCCGGCGCCGAAGCCTACCTGGATGGCGACTGGAGCAGCCCCGACCTGCCGGCCCTGATCGAGCTCGTCGCCCGCAACGACACCCTGGTGCGCACCATCGCCGGCAGTTGGTTCGCCCGAGCGCTTAACCGCTTGCGTCACCGTCTGAACGCCAACACCCGCCGGGGCGCCCGCCGCAACATCGAGCGGCATTACGACCTCGGCAACGCCTTCTACCGCCTCTGGCTCGACCCCGGCATGAGCTACTCCTCGGCCCTGTACGCCACCGGCACCGAACGGCTGGAGGACGCCCAAACCGCCAAACAGGACCGGGCAATCGACCTGATGGCCCTATCCGGCGGAGAGAGCATCCTGGAAATCGGCTGCGGCTGGGGCGGCCTCGCCGAACGCATGCTGCGGCGCGGCGCCGGCCACGTCACCGGCCTGACCCTGTCCCCGGCCCAGCGCGCCCACGCCACCGAACACCTCGCCAACGCCGGCCTGGCAGACCGGTCCGCGATCCAACTGCGCGACTACCGCGACAGTACCGGCACCTACGACCGCATCGTCTCCATCGAAATGATCGAGGCCGTGGGCGAGGCCTGGTGGCCGTCCTACTTCGCCACCGTCCGCGACCGCCTGAAGCCCGGCGGCACCGCCGTCATCCAGGCCATCACCATCGCCGAGGACCGGTTCGACGACTACCGATCCTCCGCCGACTTCATCCAGCGCTACATCTTCCCCGGCGGCATGCTGCCAACCGTTCCGGAACTTCACCGCCAGATCGCCCGCGCCGGGCTGGAACTGCGATCCTCGGAGACCTTCGGCGACAGTTACGCCCGGACCTTGGCCGAATGGCGCCGCCGCTTCCACGCTGCTTGGCCCGACATCCAGCCGTTGGGCTTCGACGACCGGTTCCGCCGCATCTGGGATTACTACCTCTCCTATTGCGAGGCCGGCTTCCGTGCCGCCGCCACCGATGTCGGCCTTTATGTGGTAAGCAGGCCCGCATGATCTACCGCCGCACCCTGCTGACCGCCGCCCTTTGCGCCCCTGCCATCCGCCGAGCCCGAGCGGCGCTGCCGGTGCCGCCGGAAAACCGGCTGGCGTTCTCGATCGTCCGCAAAGGCGGTGAGATCGGCAAACACATTCTCACATTCGAACCCGACGGCCTCCGCCTGACGGTCAAGGTCTCAGCGGACATCGACATCGCGCTCGGCCCCATCCCTTTGTTCACTTATCGCCATCGCGCCACCGAAATCTGGGACGGCGGCCGGGTCGTGTCGCTGGAATCCACGACCAACGACAACGGCACGAAGCACCGCGTCAAGATATGGCGCGAGGGGGATTCCCTGCTGGTCGAGGGCACCGACGGTCCCCGCTACCGAGCGCCCGCGGATGCCTCGCCGGCGACGCACGGGAACCAGGGGATGCTTGAGGGGCCGATGATCAACACCCAGAATGGCAAGCTGCTCCGCCCCGCCATTTCGCGCGTCGGCATCGACGGCGGCCCTTCGGGCGGTG
>CAIWAJ010000664.1:0-21891 GCA_903910565.1 uncultured Rhodospirillales bacterium | reverse complement strand
GCGCGGGCGGCGTTTCTGCAGAAGCGCAAGCCGGTGTTCAAAGGGAAGTAAGGCAAGAGGTTCTTTTTTGAAAAAAGGTACCAAAAAACTTTTATCCGCTTGCTGCGGAGTGTCACCGGGCAAGCGGGAAGCAAACGGATAGAAAGTTTTTGCTTCTTTTTTCAAAAAGAAGCGCTTTCTTCCTTCACTCAGGAGCTCCTCATGAAAATCGGCATCTTCGCCACCTTCATGTCCCCCCTCGCCACCCCCGCGATGATCCGCGACTTCGGCCGCGCCGCCGAGGATGGCGGGCTCGATTCGATATGGATGGGCGAGCACGTCATGCTGTTCGACAAGAACACCTACGGCTACCCCAGCTCCAAGGACGGCCGCATCCCCGTGCCCGAGGGCGGCGGCATGCTGGACCCGGTGGCGACCTTCGGCTTCCTCGCCGCCGCCACCACCCGCCTGCGCCTCGGCACCGGCGTCGCCCTCGTGCCCCAGCGCAACCCGATCTACACCGCTAAGGAGATGACCACGCTCGACTGGCTGAGCGACGGGCGGATCGATTTCGGCATCGGCGTCGGCTGGAACAAGGAAGAGGTCGAATCCACCGGCTACGCCTGGGAAGACCGCGGCGAGCGCTGCGACGAGTTCCTCACCGCCATGCGCCGCCTCTGGACCGAGCCGGTGGTGGATTTCAAGGGCAAGTGGCTGAACTTCGAAACCGCGCGGATGGACCCCAAGCCGATCCAGAAACCCCACCTCCCCATCATCGTCGGCGGCTACGCTCCCCCGGCCTTGCGCCGCGCCGTGGAATTCGGCGCCGGCTGGTACGGCTTCAGCCGCGACCCCGCAGGCGTGAAAGCCATGCTCGCCAAGCTCGACGCCGCCTTCGCCAAGGCCGGCCGCACCCGACCCGCCGATTTCCGCATCATCATCACCCCGCCTGGCGACATGCCGGTGGACGCCATGCAGGCTTATGCGGAGATCGGGGTGCACGAAATCGTGCCCAATCTTGGCAGCCAGCGGGCGGAGCGCGTTGGGCCGCGGCTCAAGGAGATCGCGGCGCTGAAGCGGGCGATGGGGTAGGCAGCGAAGCGGTTCTTTTTAAAAGGAAGCGCTGGCTTCCCTCTTCTCATACTCCCGCAAATCCAGCCGCCGCAGCACCGGCGCCTTCCACGCGGTGATGGCGACGACGAGCAGCGTCACCACGCCCCCCGTCCACACCGCCGGCGCGATGCCGAGCGCCACCGCGGCGAGCCCGCTTTCGAACGTGCCCAACTCGTTGGTCGCGTTGAGGAACAGCCCGCGCACCGAGGACACCCGCCCGCGCAGCGCGTCCGGCGAGGCCATGCGCACGATCGCGCGCCGCACGATCACGCTCACCCCGTCGCACGCGCCGACGAAAAACAGCGCCCCGAGACACAGCCACAGATTGCGCGACAAACCGAACACGATGATGCCCAGCCCGAACCCCGCCACCGCCAGATGCAGCGCCAGCCCCGCGCGGGCGCGCGGCGGCACCCGTGTGGCGATCAGCATCGAGGTCAGCGCGCCAGCCGAGGTCGCCGCCCGCATCAGGCCGACTGCCCAGGGGCCTTCGTGCAGAATTTCGCCGGCAAAGGCGGGAAACAGCCCGGCCGCGCCGCCGAAGAACACCGCGAACAAGTCGAGCGCCATCGAGCCGATCAGCATCTGGCTGTTGAACACGAAGCGCAGCCCCTCGCCGATCGCCGCGATCACGCCCACCGGCGTGCCCGAGCGCGCCGGCGCCTGCCGCGGCTTGATCCCCAGCATCAGCGCCAGCGTCGCCCCCACCAGCAGCACCGCGGCGGCCAGAAATGTCGGGAACGGGCCGGCCATCTCATAAGCGATGCCCCCCAAAACCGGCCCGCTGAGCCCGGCGACACGCCCGACCGAGGCGACCAGCGACACCGCGTTCATCATCCGCTCCCGCGGCAGAATCTCGGCCTCAAGTCCGGTCACCGCCGGGTCCTCGAAGGCGCGCACCACGCCGAGGAAAAACGCGATCGTGTAGAGCCACGCCACTGTGCTCCCGCCCCCCAACGCCAGCGCCCCGGCCAGGCACGCCATCGCCGCCCGCGTCGCCACCGCCCCCGCCTTGCGGCTGGTGCGGTCCGCCACGTGGCCGCCCACCAGCACCAGGCCGATCGCCGGGATCGCCTCCACCAGGCCGAGCATGCCCAATGCAAAGGCGTCATGCGTCAGCGCGTAGACGTGCACGCCCAGAACCACCGCCAGCGCGCTTTCGGCCAGGCTGGCCAGGGCGGCGGAGATCAGGAAGGCACGCAGTTCCGGCAGTTTGAACAGGGCGATCACGCAAAGGTCCCGAAAACAGAAAAGCGGCGAGTTGCGCCGCGCCGGCATGCTCCCTACATCGATTTGCCAAAGGAGTCTGCCATGAGCGATGACACGATTGCCCGCACCGACGAAGACTGGAAGCGCCTGTTGACGCCCGAGGCTTACAAGGTCCTGCGCAAGCACGGCACCGAGCGCGCGGGCACCAGCCCGCTGAACTACGAAAAGCGCAAAGGCATCTTCGCCTGCGCCGGCTGTGGCCAGCCCCTGTTCTCGGCCGACACCAAGTTCGAAAGCGGGACGGGCTGGCCGAGTTTCTTCGCCCCGATCGACGGCACGGTCGCCACCACCACCGATCGCTCGTGGTTCATGACCCGCACCGAGGTTCATTGTGCCCGCTGCGAAGGCCATCTCGGCCATGTCTTCCCCGACGGCCCGGCGCCGACCGGGCAGCGCTATTGCATGAACGGGGTGGCGATGACGTTTGAGCCTGAAGAGTAGGCAAGCGGTTCTTTTTTGAAAAAAAGAACCAAAAAACTTTTATCCGTCGGCTCCGCGCCCTGTCAGGAGGGCGCGGAGCCGAACGGAATAGAAAGTTTTTGCTTCTTTTTTCAAAAAGAAGCCCTTACCTGCTTCACCAGCGCCATTGCCTCCGCCCGATAGGCGACCAGGATAAACGCCGAGGCGACCCAGACGCTGCAGGCCTGTTTGAACAGCACCGCCCCGTCATTATACGGATCGATCCCCAGCGGGCTCGCCACATGGAAAAAGATCGCGCCCGACATCAGCGCGAGCGCCCCCGCCGCCCCCCACATCCGGCTCGGCTGGTTGATCACCAGCACCGAAGCGGCGATTTCCGCCCAGGCCACCCCGAGGCGGAACGGCGCCTCGTAGGAGGGGATATGCAGCCAGGTCGCCAGCGTGGTGAACAGCTCCACCGAGCCGGCATTGCCGGACAGCTTGAATTGCTCGTACCACAGCAATATGCCGGCGATGAACAGCGCAGCGGGCCAGGTAAGCAGCTGGAGAATGCGATCCATGTTTCGTCCCCCTCTTGTATTCGGTCCTGAAGGGAGGACGCGGCCCCCCGTCTTGCGTTACGCTATGGCATGACGATGCCGCTCCCGCCGCTGGATTTCGCCGCCCTTGCGCTGTTCGTGGCCCTCTGGCTCGGCTACGGGCCGGCGCAGCGCTGGTTCGGCGATGCCACCATCAACGCGCGGCTCCACCGTGTCCGCGTGCTGTGGATGCACTCGATGATGCGGCGCGACAACCGCATCGCCGATTCCTCGCTGATCGGCCATGTCGTGCACAGCGCCAGCTTCTTCGCCTCCACCAGCCTGATCGCCATCGGCGCCCTGCTCGGCGTGCTGACGGGGCTCGACCGGCTGCAAACCGCGCTGGAGGGGCTCGGCTTCGGCGCCGACCGCCACGTGCTCGCCGCCCGCGTGATGCTGCCTTTGCTGGTGCTGGTGCACGGGCTGTTCAAACTCACCTGGGCGCTACGGCAGCTCAACTACACGGTGGCGCTGATGGGGGCGATCCCGGTCGAGGTGCCTCCCGAGCCCCTGCGCGGCGAACTGGCCGAGCGCCTCGGCGCGGTGCTGACCAGCGCGCTCGCCACCTTCAATGACGGCATTCGCAGCTACTACTTCGCCCTGGCCGCCGTGCTGTGGCTGGCCGGCCCCTGGGCGCTGGCCGGCAGCGGCGCGGCGCTGTTCGCCCTGCTGGTGTTCCGCCAACTCGGCTCCGGCATCGCCGGCGAATTCGCCGAGGCGGTGCGGCTGGTGGAGGCGGCGCATGGGCGTGGGAAGGAAGGGTAAATGTTCTTTTTGTGAACAAAAAGAACCAAAAAAACTGTCCGTTCCGTTCCATGCCATCGGCGTACGCCTCCCGGGATGGTTGGAGCGGTACGCGCCAAAGTTATAAATGTTTTTTGCTCCTTTTTTTCAAAAAAGGAGACCTTCTCTTCTCTCACCGGATAACCCACCCCCATGAGTGAGCCCCCCACCAGCGTAGACCTCGCCATCATCGGCGGCGGCATCAACGGCGCCGGTATCGCGCGGGATGCCGTGGGCCGCGGCTGGTCGGTGCTGCTGGCCGAGAAGGGCGATCTCGGCGGCGCGACCTCGGCGGCCTCCACCAAGCTCATCCATGGCGGGCTGCGCTATCTCGAGCACTACGAATTCCGCCTGGTGCGCGAGGCGCTGATGGAGCGCGAGGTGCTGTGGGGCATCGCGCCGCACATCATCTGGCCGCTGCGCTTCGTGCTGCCGCATCATCGCGGCCTGCGGCCGGCCTGGCTGCTGCGCACCGGGCTGTTCCTCTACGACCACATCGGCGGGCGCAAACGCCTTCCCGCGACGCGCACGCTGGCCCTGCGAAGCGACCCGACCGGCGCGCCCCTCAAGCCTGAGTTCACCCTCGGCTTCGAATATTCCGACTGCTGGGTGGAGGATTCCCGCCTGGTCGTGCTCAACGCGCAGGACGCCGCGGAGCGCGGCGCCGAAATCCTCACCCGTAGCGCCGTGCTGTCGGCCGAACGCGAGGAAGGCGCCTGGACGCTGCGGCTGGAGGGCGGCCGCGTGGTCCGCGCGCTGGCGGTGATCAACGCCGCCGGCCCCTGGGTGGCCGACGTGCTGGGCGGCGTGCTGCGCGCCAACACGCCAGCCAAGGTGCGGCTCGTGAAAGGCAGCCACATCGTGGTGAAGCGCCTCTACCCGCATGACCGCTGCTATATTTTCCAGAACGCCGATAACCGCATTTTCTTCGCCATCCCCTATGAGCGCGATTTCACCCTGATCGGCACCACCGACCAGGATTTCACCGGCGACCCCGCCGGCGTCACCATCTCCGAGGGCGAAATCGCCTATCTCTGCGCCGGCGCCTCGGCCTATTTCCGCGCGCCCGTCACGCCGCAGGACGTCGTCTGGAGCTATTCCGGCGTCCGCCCGCTCTATGACGACGGCGCCAGCGCGGCACAGGAAGCCACGCGCGATTACGTGCTGGAACTTGACGCCACCTACGGCCAGCCGCCCGCCCTCTCCGTGTTCGGCGGCAAAATCACCACCTATCGCCGCCTCGCCGAATCCGCCTTGGCCAAGATCGCCCCCCACCTCCCCGTGCCCCGCGCCGGCAAGGCCGCCGGCTGGACCGCCACCGCCCCGCTGCCTGGCGGCGACTTTCCGCGCGAGGGGTTCGAGGCCCTGGTGGAGGACCTCAACCGCCGCCACCCCTACCTCCCCGCCCCCCTCGCCCGCCGCCTCGCCCGCGCCTACGGCACCCGCGCCGACACGCTGCTGGACGGCGCGACCACGCTCGGCGACCTCGGCGCGGTCTACGGCGCCGGCATCACCGCGGCCGAACTCGCCTACCTCGCCCGCCACGAATTCGCCCGCACCGGCGCCGATGTAGCGTGGCGGCGCAGCAAGCTCGGGCTGCGGTTGAGCGCGGCCGAGATTGCGCGGATGGATGCGGCGTTGCGGCAGTAGGCGGGGAAGCAAGGCAAGCGGTTCTTTTTTGAAAAAAAGAACCAAAAAACTTTTATCCGTTGGCTCGGAGTCTCCCGGAGAAGCCGCGAAGCAAACGGATAAAGTTTTTTTGCTTCTTTTTTTTCAAAAAAAGAAGCGCTTCCTTCCCCGTCGCGCCGTCAGGCGCGGATGCGCTGGGAGTCCGGGTCATAGAGCGGTTTCAGGCTGACGGTCGCGCCAATCAGCCGCCCTTCCACCTCGATCTCGAACCGCCCATTGAGCCGCCCGGCCGGGATGTAGCCGAGGCCGATCGCCGAACCCAGCGCATGGCCATAGCCGCCTGAGGTGAGGTAGCCGATCACCTCGCCGTCGCAGAGGATGGGCTCGTTGTGGAACAGCAGGGGCTCCGGATCGTCGAGCAGGAACTGCGCCATCACCCGCGTCACCCCCTCGGCGCGCCGCGCCAGCACGGCGTCACGGCCGATGAAGGGGCCGTACTTGCCGTCGGGCTTTTTGGTGCGCACGGCGAAGCCGAGCCCGGCGTCGAGCACGTGGTCTTCGTCGGAGATGTCGTGGCCGTAGTGGCGGTAGGCTTTTTCGAGGCGCAGCGAATCCATGGCGTGGATGCCGACGGGGGTGACGTCGCCGTCGGCCATCAGGGTGTCGAACACGTGGCGCGCCTGATCGGCCGCGACGTAGAGCTCCCAGCCGAGTTCGCCGACATAGGTGATGCGGTGGGCGCGGACATGGGCCATGCCGAATTCGATGGTGCGCGCGGTGGCGAAGGGGAAGGCAGCGTTGGAAAGATCGGCCGGGGTGTGGCGTTGCAGGATCTCGCGGGCGCTTGGGCCCATCACGGCGAGGCAGGCCTCGCCGGCGGTCACGTCGATGGCGATGCAATGGGCGTCGGCGGGAATATGGCGTTGCAGCCAGGCGAAATCGCGAATTGCGGCGCCGCCCGACGTGACGACGAGGAACTCCTCGGCGGCGAGGCGGGTGACGGTCAGGTCGGCCTCGATGCCGCCCTTCGCGTTCAGCCACTGGGTATAGACGCAGCGGCCGACCGGCACCGCGACGTCATTGGCGGAGATGCGTTGCAGGACGGCCTCGGCGTCGCGGCCGATCACGCGGAATTTTCCGAAGGGCGACATGTCGAGCACGCCCACCTCGGTGCGGATGGCCATGTGTTCGGCGGCGGTGTGTTTGAACCAGTCGGGGCGGCCCCAGGAATAGTCGTACTGGGTGCCGGGCGGCGCGAAGAAGCCGGGGCGTTCCCAGCCCGCGACTTCGGCGAATACCGCTCCGCGCGCTTGCCAACGCTCGTGCAGCGGGGTGTGGCGCACATCCCGCGCCGTCTCATATTGGCGGTGCGGGAAGTGGTCGGCGTAGAGCAGGCCGAGGGATTCGCGGACGCGGGCGGTGAGGTAGGTCTTGTTGTTCTGGAAGCGCTGCATGCGGCGGATATCGACGTCCCCGAGATCCATCGTCGGCCCGCCCGCCTGCATCCACTCCGCCAGCACCCGCCCGGCGCCGCCGGCGGATTGGATGCCGACCGAGTTGAAGCCGGCGGCGACGTAGAAATTTCGCAGCTCCGGGGCCTCGCCGAGGAGGTAGCGCACGTCCGGCGTGAAGCTCTCCGGGCCGTTGAAGAAGGTGGCGATCCCGTGTTCGGCAAGCAGCGGCATGCGTTTGGTGGCTTGTTCGAGCTGGGTCGAAATCTGGTCCCAGTCATCCGGCAAGGTGGTGAACTCGGCATCCTCGGGCACCCCGGCGACCGCCCAGGGCTTGGCGTTGGGTTCGAAGAAGCCGAGCATCATCTTCCCGGCGTCCTCCTTGTAATAGGCGCATTCATCGGGCACCCGCAGCGTCGGCAAATCGCGCGGCAGGCCGGGGATGGCGCCGGTCAGCACGTAGAAATGCTCGCAGGCCTGCAAGGGCACGTTGACGCCGGCCATCAGGCCGACATCCCTGGCCCACAGGCCGGCGCAGTTCACCACGTAGTCGGCGGCGATCGCGCCGTGGTCGGTGACGACACCGGAGGCGGCACCGTTGGTGGTGGTGATCGCGGTGACCTTCACGTTCTCGAAGATCTTTACTCCCCGCTGGCGGGCACCCTTGGCCAAAGCGAGGGCGATGTTGGCGGGGTCGGCCTTGCCGTCCGAGGGGATCCAGACGCCACCGGTCATCCCCGCGGTGTTGACCTGGGGATAGCGGGACTTGATCTCGGCAGGGGTGATGACATCGACCTCGATCCCGAAGGCGCGGGCCATCGAGGCCTGGCGTTTCAGCTCGGAGAAGCGGGCCTCGCTGAGGGCCGCCGAGATCGAGCCGGTGCGGCGGAAGCCGGTGGCGAGGCCGGTATCCGCCTCCAGATTGCCGTAGAGGTCGGCGGAGTATTTGGCGAGCTTGGTCATGTTGGCGGTGGCGCGGAGCTGGCCGATCAGGCCGGCGGCGTGCCAGGTGGTTCCTGACGTCAGGCGCTTGCGTTCGAGCAGCACCACGTCGGTCCAGCCTTGCAAGGCCAGATGATAGGCCACCGAGCAGCCGACGACCCCACCGCCGATGATGACGGCGCGGGCTTGGGTGGGGAGATCGGGCATCGTGGGCCTCCGGTTGGACCCTGTCTCGATACTATCCGGCCTCGGCGAATACCAGACGCCGCACCCGCCGGGCCTTGGCGGGGACGGCGGCGTAGAGGTCCTTGCTCGCTTCGGTGAGGATCACGCCGCCGAAGCGGGGGGCCATCGCGTGACCCGCCTTCTCCCACAGCCGGGCTCCGCGCAGGATGAGGCGGCTGTTGGTGGGGGGGACGTAGAGGGCGGTGTCGCGGCGTTCGACGTGGAAGAGGCTGTCGGTGAGCAGGCGGCCGATCTGGCCGTTCGAGTAGGGCTGGCCGTGGCCGAAGGGGGTGCTTTCGACATAGGCCCATAGCCCGGTGCGGTTGGGGGCAACCACCAGGAGGCGGCCGTCATCCTTCAGCACCCGCCAGACCTCGCGCAGCATGGCCCGGGCGTTCTCGGCGGCCTCGAGCCCGTGGACCAGCAGGACCCGATCGAAGCTGAGATCGGCGAAGGGAAGCGCGGTTTCCTCGGCGGTGCAGGCGAGGTTGGCGGCACCAGGCGGCCAGCGGGCGGCGCCGATCTGGGCGGGGGTGAGGGCGATGGTGCGTTGGGCGTGCTCGCGCCAGAGGCGGAGATAGGGGGCGGGGTAGCCGAGGCCGAGGATGGACTGGCCCTCGAGGCCCGGCCACATCGCCATCAGCCGGAGGCGCAGCCAATGGGCGGCCACGGCCCCGCGGGGGGTGGCGTAGAACTCGGCGGCGCTGTCGGTGTCGGTCACCATGGCGGTATTATAGCATCACTCCGGCTCGATATGGCTGATCCGGGTGAGGTCGGCGACGATGCGGCCGGCGGGATCGGTGGCGACCACGTCGACGTAGCGGTGGGAGAAGGCGATGTCGGCGGCGCCGTATTGATGGACGTCATGCACCTGGGCGGCGAGGGCGGGGTCGCGGCCTTCGAAGGTGAGGAAGAAGACGGGGTTGTGGGCTTCGAGCCATTCGGGATTGATGCCGTACAGCGGGCTGGCTTCGTCGATGATGTGCATGATGGTCCAGGTCAGGGCGAAGACGGGCAGGCGATCGGAGCGGAGCGGCAGGATATGGGTCATGCGGAAGGACTGGCCTTCCGCGGAGCGGCGCAGCAGCAGCACGGTGAGGCGGGCGGTGGCGTCGGAGATCAGGCCCACGCGGTCATTCCCGATACGGATCATCAGCGTGGGCTGGCCTTCGTGCATCGTCACGATGGCTTTCTCGGCATAGGCGACCTTGGCGGTGGGGCGGGCGAAGCGGACGAAGGTGATGCCGGTCATGATGGCGGTGAAGCCCATGCCGCACATGATTTCGATGGTGGCGACGATGTGGGCGTAGAGGGTGGCGGGCGACATGGCGCCGTAGCCGACGGTGGCCAGCGTCTCGAAGGAGAAGAAGAAGGCGTCCGCGAAGGAGGCGGGCTGGGCGTTGGCGATGCTGCCGGGGACGGCCATGTAGAGCCCGGCGAAAATGAGGTTCAGCAGCAGGTTGAACCCCACGAACAGCAGGACGAAGTGCGGCCAGGTGATGCGCACCGCGAGGTGGTAGGGGTCCCGCAGGTCGAACCGCCCACCTTTGCGGGTGATGGTGTAGGTGGCGGGGATTTTGAGGCCGGGGGTGGTGCGGAAGCGGGCTTGCGTGCGGGCCATGGGCTCAGAACCCGCGGAACTCGGTGAAATCCGCGGCCGGCACGCGGCCGGTGACCAGGGCGTTGGCCGGCACGGCCTTGTCCTCGTGGCCGATGGCGAAGCCGCCGATGATGACGTCATCCTCGCTCATGCCGAGCAGGCTGCGGATCGGGCCGGGGAACTCGGCGAAGACGGCCATGGGGCAGGTATCGAGCCCGCGGGCGCGGGCGGCGAGGGAGAGGGTTTGCAGGAACATGCCGTAGTCGATCCAGGAGCCGATGCGCATGCGGCGGTCGATGGTGCAGATCAGGCCGACCGGGGCGCCGAAGAAATGCAGGTTGTTGACCACCTGGGCCTTCATCTTG
Source organism: uncultured Rhodospirillales bacterium (assembly GCA_903910565.1). Classification (GTDB taxonomy): domain Bacteria; phylum Pseudomonadota; class Alphaproteobacteria; order Acetobacterales; family Acetobacteraceae; genus CAIYPH01. The sequence continues at coordinate 11,537 of CAIWAJ010000664.1, read as the reverse complement.
TCGGTCTCGCCGCGGGCGATGCCGAGCAGGCCGTAGAGGTCCCAGCCGATTTTGCGGCGGCGGGAGATATAGGGCTCGAACAGCGGCGAGGGGTAGTAGACGTGGTCGATCTTGGCGTCCTCGTCGCCGGCGAGGTATTTGGCGGAGAGGCCGTCGCAGAAGGTTTTGAGCGGTTCGCCGGCGAGGGCCAGCACCTTCCAGGGCTGCATGTTGGTGCCGGAGGGGGCGCGGGCGGCGACGTCGAGCAGATGGGTGATATCCGCCTTTGCGACGGGGGTGGGCAGGAAGCCGCGGATGGCGCGGCGGGACAGGATCACCGCCTCGGTTTCGTTGGCGGGGGTGAGGTCGGCGGCGAGCTTGTCGGTCATGCAGGTTTCCTTCCGCCGCCGACCCCGTCGCCGGGGGGCGGGTGGGCGAAGACGGTGCGTTGTTCGATGGCCAGCACATCGGCCGGGCGGGGGAACGGGGCGGGGGCTGGTTCGCCCTCGGTGCGGGGGCGGCCGATGGCGGCGAAGAAGGTTTCGAGGCCGTTGGGCAGCAGCAGCCAGGTGAACACCAGATCCTCCGCGCCGTCATTGACGAACATGTGGACGCGGTTGCGGCCGAGGAAGAACGTGGTGCCGGGGCGCATAGGGTGGCGCTCGCCCTCGATGATGGCGTGGGCGTCGCCGGAGATGACGTGGATGATCTCCTCGCTGCGGTCATGCGCGTGCTCGCGCACGTAGCAGCCGGGCGGCACGGTCTGGCGGCCGAAACCGGCCGGGCTCTCCATCGCCACCGTATGGGGGGCGACCAGCACCTCGACGAAGCCGTTGGCCGGGACGGGCTGCCAGTGGCTGGCGGCGTCGCCGGGCTGGACGATGCTGAGGGCGCCCTGATCCATGGTGGTCTCCTGGGGTGAAGTGGGCGAGCCTAGACGAGTTTCCCGGCGAGATCACGGGGGGATGGCGCTTATTGTTTTGTTATCGTATCTATATGGGCGCGCGTGAGCGCCCGCGTTTGCGGGGGGCTGGACGGCGCTGATCGGCAGGGCGGGGGCGCGCGGGCGGTGCGCTGCGGGGAGAGGGTCAGGCAGGCCGCACGGCGGGACGCGCCGGGCCGCTTGGACGCAGTACGGGTGTGCGGGAGGGAGCGCGCCGGCCTGATGGGGGTGGGCGGAGTCCGGGCGGCGTGTGCCATGTCGGCGAGAATGCGGGCCTCGACCCGGCGGAGTTCGGCCACCACACGGGCGTGGAGGCGGCGATCCGGGTGGTTCTCCGGCAGGTCCGCGATATCGGCGAACAGGCGATCGAACAGGGCCATCACCAGGCGCACGACCGCCAGTACGGCCGTGAGGCCGGCTGGGTGGGTTCGGGCATGGCTGGCGGATGGCATGGCGGGTCGGGCTCCTGAATGGTTTTTATATTATCGGATATGTCATCATAAATGTCAATTATGATTCTGCCCTGACCGCGAATTTTTTCTGGCATCTGCGGCGCCGGCGTGATGCGATGCGCGCGCGGAACACACTCGAAGCGGTTGGCACATGGATGCATCTGCGGCCGATCTGGCGGCGCTGCAAGGACGTTGGGAGCAGGTCTCCCTGGAGGCCGACGGTATCGCCGACCCGCCCGACCCCTATTCCGGGCCCGGGGTGGTGCTGACGATCCGAGGCCATGCATTCCACGTCCATCACCCCGGCGGCGAAACCCTGCTGCACGGCGTGTTCGAGCTGAACGCCGCCAGCGTGCCAAAAGCGGTGACCTGGATCGACGCCATCGGGGATGACGCCGGCAAGCCTCTGCCGGCGAGCTATGAGCTGGAGCAGGACCGGTTCGTGTTCATCGCCGCCGACGCCGGCGGGCCGCGGCCGATGGTGTTTCGCACCCGGATGGGACTGACGATGCGGGAGTTTCGGCGGTTGGGGTGAGGCGAGGAAGGGTGTTCTTTTTGTGAACAAAAAGGAACCAAAAAAACTTTCTGATCCACCCATGCCGTTGGCGTACGTAGGCGGGATGGTTGGAGCGGCACGCAGAAAAGGAATGAAAGTTTTTTGCTTCTTTTTTTCAAAAAAGAGGCGCTTCCTTCACTTAACGACCGAGCATGGAGGGCCCCAGCATGAAACTCCCACAGCACGGCGGCTGCATCTGCGGCGCGGTGCGCTACCGGATCACCGAAGCGCCCGTCTCGGTCTATACCTGCCACTGCACCGACTGCCAGCGCGCCACGGTCAGCGCCTTCTCGATCGGCGTGGTGGTGCCGGCGGGGGCGTTCCACTTGAGCGGGAAGGCGCTGGTGGGCCTGCCGGGCGGCGTGACCGCAAGCGGGCGGCAGAAAACGCGCTGGGCCTGCCCGGATTGCGGCATATGTATCTCCGGAGGGCCGAAGTTCGGCAGCGAACCGCCGGGCACGCAGCGGATCGTGCGCGGCGGGACGCTGGATGATACGTCCTGGCTGCGGCCGACCCGGCATTTATGGACCCGGAGCAAGCAGAGCTGGGTGGTGCTGCCCGATGGGGATGAGATTTTCGAGACCGCGCCGGGGGGATGAGGGGCGTTCAGGGCAGGAGGAAAGCGTGTTCTTTTTGTGAACAAAAAGAACCAAAAAAACTTTCTGCTCCATCCATGCCGTTGGCGTACGTAGGCGGGATGGTTGGAGCGCTACTTAGCAAAGGAAGGAAAGTTTTTTGCTTCTTTTTTTCAAAAAAGAAGCGCTTGCCTATTCCCGCAGCGCCAGGATCGCCTCCCGGAGACCCGGCGGCTCGGTCAGCCAGTCGCCGGCGATGTCGAGGGCGTTGTCGAGGCGGGCCTGGTAATCGGTGCGGGGGATTTCGATGGCGCCGAACTGGGTGAGGTGGCTGGTGATGAATTGGGTGTCGAGCAGGCGGAAGCCGCCGAGGGTGAGGCGGGCGACGAGGTGGACGAGGGCGACTTTGGAGGCGTCGCGTTCGGTGCTGAACATGCTTTCGCCGAAGAAGGCGCCGCCGATGGCGACGCCGTAGAGCCCGCCGACGAGGGCGCCGTTGAGCCAGGTTTCGACGGAATGGGCGAAGCCCATGCGGTGGAGTTCGAGGTAGAGCCGGCGGATATCGGGGTTGATCCAGGTTTCCGGGGGGCCGGGGCGGGGGGCGGCGCAGCCATCGATGGTGGCGGGGAAGTTGGTGTCCGCGGTGACGGTGTAGGGGCCGGAGAGCACGGTGCGGCGGAGGCGGCGGGGGAGGTGGAAGGCATCGAGCGGGAGTATGCCGCGCTGCTCGGGGTTGAGCCAGAACAGGTCCGCGGCGTCGCGGGTTTCGGCCATGGGGAAGAAGCCGGACTGGTAGGCCCGCAGGAGGAGTTCGGGCGTGACCTTGGCGGGCCGGCGGGCCATGGTTCAGCCGGCGGCGAGGCGGCAGAGCGTGTCGGTGAGGCGGTAGGTGGTGAGGAAGGCGGGGACGGGGAGGAATTCGTAGCGGGAGTGGAAGTTGAGGCCGCCGGTGAAGTAGTTCGGCGTCGGGATGCCGCGCATGGAGAGCATGGCGCCGTCGGTGCCGCCGCGGAGCGCGATGATTTTCGGGGTGATGCCTTCGGCGGCGAAACCGCGTTCGAGCAGTTCGACGCAGCGACGGTCATTGCCGAGGCTGTCGGCGATGTTGCGGTAGCCCTCCTCGATGGCGGCTTCGACCTTGGCGCGGGGGTGGGCGGCCTGGACCTCGGCGACGATCTGCTGGACGCGGGACTTGCGGGCGGCGAGGCCGGCGGAATCGAAATCGCGGAGGGAGATTTTGACGGTGGCGGTGTTGGCGTTGGAGGCCATGGAATTGACGTAGCAGTAGCCTTCGCGGCCTTCGCTGTTCTCCGGCGTATCGAGCGGATCGAAGCGGCTGACCAGGTCGGCGGCGATGAGGACCGGGTTCACCATGACGCCCTTGGCGGCGATGGGATGGGCGGGGACGCCGGTGATGGTGATGATGGCATTGGCGGCGTTGAAGGTCTCGTAGACGAATTCGCCGAGTTCGGTGCTGTCGATGGTGAAGGCGAAATCGACGGGGAAGTGGCTGAGATCCATCACTTTGGCGCCGCGCAGGCCGATCTCCTCGTCCGGCACGAAGGCGACGACGATGTCGCCGTGGCGGCGGCCGCCTTTGGCGAGTTCGCCGAGGATGTCCATGAGGATGGTGACGGCGGATTTGTCGTCGGCGCCGAGCACGGAGGTGCCGTCACTCACCAGGAGTTCCTGGCCGGTATAGGGCAGCGCTTCCGGGTGATCGGCGACGCGGAACCAGATGTCCTGCTCCTTGTTGAGGCAGAAATCGGCGCCGGTGAATTGAACGCGCTGCGGTTTGATGTGGGGGGAAAGACCGACATCGACGGTATCGACATGGGCGCAGAAGCCGAGGCGGGGCGCGCCGGGGACGTTGCCGGGGACGCGGACGGTGAGGCAGGCGTGGGGGTCGATGTGGATCTCGGTGAGGCCGAAGCCGCGGAGTTCCTGCTCGAGGAGGCGGATCATGTCCCACTGGCCTGGCGTGCTGGGCACGGTGGTGCCGGCGAAGTCGCTTTGGCTGGTCACCGCGAGGTAGCGGAAGAACCTGGCGATCAACCGCTCCGCCAGCTCGGTATCAACAGTCATGTCCGGCACTCCATATCGGGTGGGGCGCAGGATATACCCAAGCCCGGGGATTGGAACCCTGGAGCGGGCGGGGGTTACGCGCCGGGGGGGGCGGCGCGGGCGCGGAGTTCGGGGGGGTCGTCGCCGGCGTCACGGATGGGCATGGCGATGGCTTCCGTCAGGGCGGTGCTGACCCATGGCGGCATGGGCTATGCGCGGGAATTCCGAGTGGATCGCCTGTTCCGTGAATCCATGCTGCCGCGCATCGCCCCGGTGACGGAGCAACTCATCCTCCCCTTCCTCGCGGAGCGCGTTCTCCGGCTGTATGGATCCTGCTGACAGGGCTAAAGGCGTCAATCGGCTCGGAATTTTGGCCCTGAATTGGAGTGCGCCCCTTGGGGTGGACAGCTTGAGCGACAGGATTTGACCACCCTGCTGGGCTTCCGGAGGATGGAAGCCATGACGAAGCATCGATCGCACAGCGCCGCGTTCAAGCGACAGGTCGCGCTCGCCGGCTCAGGCGGGCTCGCCTACAACGCCGGGGCGGGCGCCGGCAGCATTTTCGCCGCCCCGGCAACAACCTCATCAGCGTCTACCCCGGGGCCGGTCCGCAATACATCCAGTCCGGCGCCGGCAACGACACCGTGGTGGTGCTCGGCGCCGATGACACGGTGAATGCCGGCGCCGGGACCAATCTCATCCTCACCGGCGCCGGGCATGACGTGATCAACTCGACGGGCAGTGACCTCATCGCCGCCGGCGACATCGGGGCTGCCACGATCAACGCCGGCGCCAACAGCCCGGTCGCCTATTTCGACCCCGGCACCACCGTCTTCAACGCCGGCAGCGGCAACGCCACCGTGGTGAGCACCGTCGGCCACGATACCATCAATGCCAATGGCGGCACCCAGATTTGGCTCGGCGCCGGACAGGGCGTGGTCAATACCACTGGCGCCGATAGCATCAACGCCACCTCCGGCAACGCCTTCCTCTTCGCCGGCGCGGGCCCCTATCGGGCGCCCTGCTGCCTACTTGCGTTCGATACGTGACATCAGACCTTGCCGACCGTTGTGCCAGCGTCAGCCTGTTGCAATACGAGGGAAATCGGGCGCCTCAGCGACCAAAAACGCCTTCATGGAATTTCCCTCCTCCTAACCCCGGGGCGATAAGTGGAAAATTCCAGCGCAGAACGGCCTGAAAATGTAGCCGCACCTCCGCTAATCGTGGATCGGGACCGTCTGGCGTGGCGCATATTTACGACCATTGCCGCAATGACCGCGTCGGTTCCGAGACTGGTGGGACGGTTTTTAAGGTCGAAATATCGAGCTAAGTCAATCGATTAACCCTTGGCGGATGGGGTGGGATTCGAACCCACGGTACGCTTCCGCGCACGGCGGTTTTCAAGACCGCTACCTTAAACCGCTCGGTCACCCATCCTTCGTAGAAGTCGATATTCGAACTGGACGAGATGGGCAAGCCAGCCATCACGCGTATTGCACACGCTGAATCTCGCGCATGCCAATCGCCACAATACCCGACTGCTTCAACCATGCGGCAGCGGTCGGCGAGCGGAACAGCTTGTGCTCATCGATCCGCGCCGCGGCGGCGGCCGGAGCAATCGTCTCGATATCGCCCGCGGTCGAACACCGCAGCGCCACGAAGCCAACGCCTGGCTTCGCACTGCCGAGCAGGCCGCGATATGCCGGCATAACGTCTGTCCCGCCCCGCCCAGCCAGGAAACGCACCGTGTCGAACGGGGGTTGAGCCGCCGCGGACAAAAGCGCGGAATACTGCGCACTGTCATCGCGCGAGAGCGCCCCGAAATCGAGTTGGCTGGAATACGCTTCAAAATCGCGCGGCAGCACCACGGGGAGCCGATAGTCGCGTCCGAGACGAACATAGAGCGAGCGCAGCTCGGGGGCGAGGCCTACGCCCATATGCGAATCGAGGTGGGTCGGGCGCATTCCCATGGCGATCGCGCGATCGATCTGCGCCCGCAGTTCAGCCTCGGCGGCATCGAGATCGAGGCGGCGACGCAGTTCGGCGACACCGCGCGGAAAATAGCCATGCTCATCGCACAGGCGGTGGCCGGCTGCCGAGACCGGCCCCCAGCGATAATGCTGCCACTCCGAGGTCAGGGTCAGCTGGATACCAAGATCGAGATCCCTGTCAGCAGCCGCGATTGCGGCGATCTCGGGGAACCATGGGCTGGGCACGATTGCCGATCCGCAGGTGATCCCGCCACGGCGGAACAACTCGACAAATGCCGCGTTGGCCGAATGGCACAGCCCGACATCGCCTTGATGCAGGACGATCAGGCGCTCGCCCGGAGTGCGGCCAAGCGCCTCGACAAGGCTGCTCACGATCGCCCTCCCCCCTGCGCAGACCGCCCCGCTGAGTCGCCGCAGAGACCGTCATGCGTCTGGCGCGCGGATTGACAACGAAGGGTGACATCAATGCGCAAACGTGGCCCCTCGCAGTCAAAGCACACACATCACGCTTTGCGGCTGCGCCCGCGCCGGGAGCGGACCGGAGTACACCCGCAGCGCTCCTCACGCTGATACGCATGAATTACCAACAATGTGTGAATCGCCGTCCGGCTGCGCCCTCCTCCGGGAAAGGCACGCAGCCAAACGGATGGGGCATCTGCGCTCCCTGTTAAAAAGAGGCGCCCGCGTCCCTCAATCCTCCTCGACCGGCACGACGCTGCCGGCCGTCACGCCACCATCGATCACAAACGTCTGCCCCGTGGTGAAGCTGCCCGAGGGGCCCGCCAGGAAAATCGCGGCGCCGGCGATTTCATCGGGCACGCCGATGCGCTGCAGCGGGCTTTCGCGGTTGCGCTTCTTCAGCACCTCCGGGTTCTCCCACAGCGCGCGGGCGAAATCGGTCTTGATCAGGCCTGGCGCGATGCAGTTGGTGCGGATGTTCTTCGGGCCCCACTCAACCGCCATGTTGCGGGCGAGCTGCATATCAGCGGCCTTGGACAGCGCGTAGATGCCGAGATTTACCGACCCTCGCAGGCCGCCGATCGAGGAGACGATGATGCAGCTGCCGCCTCCGCGCGCGGCCATCCCGGGGAAAGCCATGTTGCACAGCCAGAAATTGCTGCGCACGTTGTAGTTCATCACCCGATCATACGCCTCGTCCGGCACGGAGCTGCCCGGCCCGTAATGCGGGTTCACCGCGGCGTTACATACGAGGATGTCGATGCCGCCATAGGTGGCCACGGCGAAATCAACGAGGGCCTGCAGCTCCTCCTTGCGGCCGATGTTGCAGGTCTTGGTCGCCGCGATACCGCCATTGGCGATGATCCCGTTGGTCACCACATCGCAGGCGTCCTGCTTGCGGCTGGAGACGACGACCTTCGCGCCGTGCTCGGCCATGCGCTCGGCGATGGCGCGGCCGATGCCCTTGGAGGCGCCGGTGATGACGGCCACCTTGCCGGTGAGATCGAAAAGCGATGACATGTCGTGTCTCCTGGACGTTATTCCCGGCGCAAGCGTCTCACATGCCCCGGCGGGCGACAACCACGGCGGCTCCCACCGGGCGCGCGGCACCATTGCCAAATCGCCGCCGTTCCGCCACCACAGCACCATCGATGCAAGGAGGGTCCCGGCGATGAACATGATCCAGGCACTGGCGATCGCCGTGCTCCAGGGGGCGACCGAGTTGTTCCCGGTCAGCAGCCTCGGCCACGCCGTCATCATCCCATCCCTGTTCAAGTCGAGCATCGACCAGGCATCGGCGGAATTCCTGCCATTCGTGGTGATGCTGCACCTCGGCACCGCGGTGGCGCTGCTGCAATTCTTCTGGAAGGACTGGTGGCTGATCGGCACCGGCGTGCTCGGCCTGGCCGACCCGCACCAGGTGAAGGAGAGTCGCCGGGTGTTCCTGCTGATCGTCATCGCGACCATTCCCGCGGTGGTGGTGGGTTTCCTGCTCGAGAAGCTGATCCGCGGGCTGTTCGCCGCCCCGCTGATCGCCGCCGGCTTCCTGGTGCTGAACGGCCTGCTGCTGCTATTCGGCGAGCGCGTGCGCGGCCGCGGCGAGCGCCCGCTCGGCGACATCAAGCCGATGGACGCGTTCCTCATCGGTTGCGCCCAGTGCCTCGCGCTGATCCCCGGCATTTCCCGCTCCGGCACCACCATCGTCGCCGGCATCATGCGCGGCATCAACCATGCCGGCTCCGCGCATTTCTCCTTCCTGATCGCCACCCCCATCATCTTCGGCGCCACCGTGCACCAGTTGCCGCGCATGCTGCATGCCGGCGTCGCGCCCGGCGTGTTCACCACCGCCAGCATCGCCGCCGTGGTCGCCGGCATCACCGCCTGGCTCTCCACGTGGTTCTTGATGCGATACTTCAAGAGTCACGATAACTGGGCGCTCAACCCCTTCGGCTACTACTGCATCGCCCTCGGCGCCGTGTCGCTGGTGTGGCTCCGCTTCTTCTGATGCCGCTCGCCCGCCGCGCCGTCCTCGCCGCGCCATTCCTGCTGGCCGCCGGCCGCAAGCCGCTGGCGGCCACGCCGATCGCCCGGCTCGACACCGCCTGGTGGCGCGAGCGGCACCAACGCAAATTGGCGGACATCCGCGCCCGCAAGATCGACCTCGTTTTCCTCGGCGACAGCATCACGCAGAACTGGGAGAAATCCGGCCCTGCGGCCTGGCAGGATTTCCAGCCCGCCTGGCGGCGCCTCTACGGCGCGCGCAACGCTCTCAATCTCGGCTTCTCCGGCGATGCCACCTCGCATCTGCTGTGGCGGCTGATGAACGGCGAGGTCGCCGGAATCGCGCCAAAAGCCGCCGTCATCCTGATCGGCGCCAACAACCTCGGCCGCCTACATTGGCCGCCAGGCGACACCATCGAGGGCGTCGCCGCCGTGGTCGACGAAACCCGCCGCCGCCTGCCCGGCACGCGCATCCTGCTGCTCGGCGTGCTGCCGAGCATCCGAAGCCCCTGGGCGAGCGAGGCGACGGCCACCATCAACGCCGGCCTCGCCAAAGCCTATGCCGCCATGCCGATGATCACCTACCGCGACGTCGGCCACGTCTTCATGCGGGGCACGGCCGTCGACCCAACCCAGTTCTACGACCCCCTCCTCACCCCGCCCGAACCGCCGCTCCACCCGACGGCCCCGGCGCAGGAGCGGATGGCCGTGGCGATCGAGCCGGTGCTCGCCGGATTGATGGCGGGGTAAATGGAGGCAAGTGCTTCTTTTTGAAAAAAGAAGCAAAAACTTTCTAATCCGTTTGCATCGAAGCCTCCCCGGCAAGCAACAAACCGAATGGAAAAAAGTTTTTTCGTTCTTTTTTTCAAAAAAGAACCGCTTCCTTCACCCCAGCCAGGCCAACAACCCCGCCAGCGTCAAAATCGACACCGCGGTCGACGCCACCACCGTACTGGCCGAAGCCTCCGCCATCGTCGCGAAGCGCCGCGCCAGCAGGAACGCGTTGGCCCCGGTCGGCATCGCCGAGGCGAGCACCACCACCTTGAACGCCACCCCCTGCACCCCCGCCTCATAGGCAATCAAAGCCACCAGCGCCGGCATCAGGAACAGCTTCAGCAGCCCGCCAAGCAGCACCTCGCGCAGATCGTGCCAGCCGCTCGGCCGCGGCAGGGAGGCACCGAGACAAAACAGCGCCAGCGGCGGCCCAGCCGCGCCGAGCAGCCCGAGAAAACGCTGCACGCCGGCGGGAATGCCGAGCCCGGTCAAGCGCCAGGACAGCGCCAGCACCATCGTCACGATCACCGGATTGCGCACAATCCCCGGCAGCGAAGCCCGCAGGATACCGAACACCCCCCGCCCACTCCCGGTATCCGCCTCGATCAGGATGGTCGCCAGCGGCAGCAGGAAGGCAGAGTGGAACGCCACCACCGCCAGCAAATTCGCCACCCCCTCCCGTCCATAAGCAGCATCGACGATGGGGATGCCAAGCATCACCGTATTGCCGAACACACAATTCAGCGCGAACACGCCGGAACCCGCCAGCCCCACCCGCAGCACGTATTTCCCCAGCAGCACCGCCACAGCGAACAGCAGCAACGCGCCGAGCAGAAAACTCGCCGCCACGTCCGCCAGCCGCAACGGCGGCGCCCCCCCGATCGAGAGGAACAGCAGGCTCGGCATGGCGGCGTAGAAGACGAAATCCGTCATCCCCTTCAGCGCCACCACCTCCAGCAGCCGCAGCCGCATCGCCAGCGCGCCCATGCCGATCAGCGCGAAGACCGGCCCGACAATCCCGATCAGAACGCCCATCAGGCCATCGTTTGCAGGAACGCCTCGAGCCCGGTCAGCCGCGCCCGGGCCAGCCGCGCCGCATGCAGCACCGACCGTGTCTCCGCCACCGCCAGGTCGAAATCGGCATTGACCAGCACATGATGGAACTCCGGCGCGTGCGACATCTCGGCCTGCGCCTCCTCCATGCGCCGCGCGATCACCGCCTCGCTATCCTGCCCCCGCCCACGCAACCGCCGCTCCAACTCGGCGCGGGAGGGCGGCAGGATGAACAGCCCCACCACGTCTTCCGGCAGGGCTGCGCGCATTTGCCGGTGTCCCTGCCAGTCGATGTCGAACACCACGTCCCGCCCCGCCGCCAGCATTGCCTCAACCGGGCCGCGCGGCGTGCCGTAGGACTTGCCGAACACCCCCGCCCATTCCAGCAGCTCCCCTTCACGCACCATGGCGTCGAAGCTCGGCTGGTCGCAGAAATGGTAATGCACCCCATCCGCTTCCCCCGGCCGCGGCGCCCGCGTCGTCACGCTGATCGACAGCGAAACCTCCGGCTCCAGTTCAAGCAACCGCCTTGTGATCGAGGTCTTCCCCGCCCCCGAAGGCGCCGACAACACCAGGCACAGCCCGCGGCGCGTAATCACCGGCGCGCTCATTCGACGTTCTGCACCTGCTCGCGCAGCTGCTCGATGGTGGCCTTGAGCTTCAACCCGGTCGCCGTCAGCGCCACCGTGG
>CAIWAJ010000663.1:0-2770 GCA_903910565.1 uncultured Rhodospirillales bacterium | reverse complement strand
TTCGCGTCGAAACGGCGAACACATTGCTGGTTACGTGGCGAACAGCGCGATCACTGGCCCGCCGGGATTGCGAGCTGCCGGGAACCGGGGTTATCCTCCACCCAAGGCGCCCGGATGGGTCGGGCATATGGGAAATGTCGGATTGAGATGCATGTGCTGCCGCAGCCCGTGGTGCTGGCGATCGCGCAGGCGTGCGGCTGCGACGTGCTCGAGATCTGGCAGGACCAGTCGGCCGGGCATGTGTCGGACTGGGTGTCGAACACCTTCGTCGTCCGGCGCAAGGCGGCGGTGGCGTCGGGGTATTCGGCGAGCTTCCGCATCGGTGCCTAGTCGGCCGCGATCTCAGCCGGCCTGGTAGGCGCCGCCGACCAGGCGCGGGGCCGCCACGCTGGTGCCGGTCTGCACGGCGAGCGTGACGTCGCGGGAGAAGCCGGCATCGATCAGCTCCATCCCTGAAACCGAGCCGCGCACCAGTTCGGCGCAGTCCGGGCCGGCGGCGCGGTAGGAAATGGCGGCGAGGCGGGCTTCGGGGCTGGTGGCGATTCCGAGCGCCGCGATGATCGCGCCGGCGCCGAGCCAGTCTTCGATGGCCGGGCGCAGGCTGCCGTTCGGCCAGCGCTCGCCGGCCGGGATGACGGCGATATCGCGGCCATCCGCGGCGGCCAGGGCGGCACGGGCGACGGCGGCGGCATTGCGCAGGCAGCCCGCGAAGACGGCGCGATCGCCGCCGGCCAGCGACAGGCGGGCGCCGTTTGGCGATGGCAGCAGGAGATGCGTGCCCGGCGGAATGGGCTCCAGGCTGGCAGGGGACAGGCTGAACTGGCCGCCGGCGGTGCGGCGGGGACGGGCGAGCAGGGCCCCGGCGGCGCGGGACGCCGCGTCGGCCGCGGCTTCGTCACCGAGCGGGAAGGGGCGAATGACGGCCCCGCGGGCGACCGCGATATCGACCGCGGTGGAGAAGGACAGCACGTCGACGATCACCAGGACGGCGACCTGGCGTTTGTGCCGGTCGATGCCGGGAAGTCCCCATTCGCAATGGACGGTCTGCATCGCGCCACCGGTAGCAGTGTGGCGTCATGACAGGAAGAGGCGCGCGCGCTAGAAGCGAGGCCCGTCGAGAGAGCCCCGCCATGGATATCGCCGACCTTCGCCCCTTCGCGCGTCATACGCTGCCCGACGCCGCCATCCCCGAATTGCCGCGCCGCTACGCCGGCAAGGTGAGGGAGAACTACGATCTGGCGGATGGGCGGCGGATTCTGATCGCGACCGATCGGCTGTCGGCGTTCGATCGAATGATCTGCGCGGTGCCGTTCAAGGGCGAGGTGTTGACCCAGACGGCGCGGCATTGGTTCGCGGCGACGGCGGATATCTGCCCCAATCACGTGCTGTCCTACCCCGATCCGAACGTGGCGGTGGCGCGGCGGCTCGATATATTGCCGGTGGAGATGGTGGTGCGCGGGTATCTCGCGGGGACCACGGGCACCTCGGTGCTGACGATGTATCGCAAGGGGCAGCGCGAGATGTACGGGGTGCGGCTGCCGGATGGGCTGCGGGACAATGAGCGTCTGCCGGCGCCGATATTGACGCCGACCAGCAAGGAATTCGACGGCGGGCATGATGCGCCGCTGACGCCGCGGGAGATTGTCGAGTCGGGGCTGCTGAGCCAGGCGATGTGGGACGAGGTGAGCGCGCTTGCGCTGGCGTTGTTCGCCCGTGGCCAGGCGATGGCGGCGGCGAATGGGCTGATCCTCGCGGATACCAAATACGAGTTCGGGCGCGATGCCGAGGGGCGGGTGGTGCTGGCCGATGAGATCCATACGCCGGACAGCAGCCGTTTCTGGCGCGCCGATACCTATGAGGCGCGGTTCGCGGCCGGCGCGCCGCCCGACAGCTTTGACAAGGATGTGATCCGCCGGTGGATTTCGGCGCGCTGCGATCCCTACAAGGACGCGCTGCCGGCGATCCCCGAGGAGCTGATTTTGCAGACCTCGCTGGTCTACATCCAGGCTTTCGAGACCATCACCGGGGCGCGGTTTGTCCTGCCGGGCGAGAGCTTGCCGGTGCTGGACCGTGTCCGCCGCAATCTCGCGCCGTTTTTCGTCTGACCCCACCACCGGAGAGACCGCCCATGCCCGATTTCCGCACCGCCATCGCCGCCGCGCTTCCCGATGATGGCACCGCCGGTGCCCTGGCCGGCCGCGTGTGGCGGCCGGGGATCGGGCCGGCCGTGGTCGCCATTCGCGCCGAGGGGGTGATCGACATCTCCGCGACCTTCGCGACATCGACGGATTTGTGCGAGGCGGCCGATCCCGCGGCGGCGTTGCGGGCGGCGACGGGGGGGCATCTTGGCGCGCTGGAGGACATCATCGCCAATACACCACGCGATACCCGCGATGCCGGCAAGCCCTGGCTGCTGGCGCCGATCGACCTGCAATCGGTGAAGGCCTGCGGCGTGACCTTCCCGATTTCCATGTTGGAGCGCGTCATCGAGGAGCGCGCCCGCGGTGACCTCGCCGCCGCCGCCCGCTTCCGCGAGGAGGTGCAGGCGCTGATCGGTGACGATCTCGCCAAGCTGAAGCCCGGCTCGCCGCAGGCGATGGCGCTGAAGGAGGCGCTGATCAAGCAGGGCGCCTGGAGCCAGTATCTCGAAGTCGGCATCGGGCCGGATGCCGAGATTTTCTCGAAGTGCCAGCCGATGGCCGCGATCGGCACCGGCGCCGATGCCGGCGTCTACCCCGGCTCCTCCTGGAACAACCCGGAGCCCGAGATC
>CAIWAJ010000662.1:0-3631 GCA_903910565.1 uncultured Rhodospirillales bacterium | reverse complement strand
GTGACGCAGCAGGTCGAGAATCGTGATCTCGCGATCGGCGGGCACCGTGGTGGAGTGGTGCTGGCCCTGAGCGTCCACCGTCTCGGTGATCACCTTCGGCGCCTTCAGCGCCGGCAGGAAGCGCGAAACCGGATCGGCCAGCCGCAGCTTGCCCTCCTCCATCAGCATCAGGATGGCCACCGCCGTCACCGGCTTGGTCATCGAATACATGCGGAAGATGCTGTCCTTCTGCATCGGCGCGCCGGTTGCCGGATCGCGCACCCCGAAGGCCTCATGATAGGCCACCTTGCCGTTGCGGGCTATCATCACCACCGAGCCCGGCAGGCGCTTCGCCTCGGCCTCGGCGCGCAGCCAGGTCGCCATGCGGTCCAGTCGGGCGAGTCCCACCTCGAAGGGCTGTGCGGTTGGCAGATCCACGGCGGCGGCGGGGTGACTGGCCAGTAAAACCGCGGCCAGCGCCGCCGCACAGGTCCAACGCGCGAATCTCATCATCCCCTCCCCGTTCCCGTTTCGATATTCTGGTCGCGCGCAACGGGTGGCCGCAACCCATGCGGCGGAGTTCCCCCCGGGGACCTGGCCGGCAGGCGACACATCGCCGCGCGCCAAGCCAATCCCCGGGGAGTGCCGGATCAGTCGAACGAAGCGCTCGTGGTGTCCGTGCTCTTGTTATATCGGATAGTGATCTTCTCAACCTTGCACAGATTGATGTCGTGCCAAACGGCATTGGAGCCATCGATGGTGTAGACCACCTTGAGATCCCACTGGCAGGTCTTGTTGGAGCGGTGGAATTTAATGTCCACCACCTCGTTATTGCCCAGCGTATCCTGCCCGAGCACGTCTTCTTCCCATTCGTCGGAATGGTTCGGCGCAACAAAAACCTTGCCGAGTTCGAATCCGGTCTTGTTCACGAGGCTGAAATCCTGCTTCGCGTCCTGCCCCCAGGCAGTCGGCGGCAGGACGGAGATCACGGCACCTATGAAAAAGGTAGTCAGCAGCAGACGCTTCATTCGGAAAATTCCTGGATTATGGTTAGCGTGCTGTCTGTAACACGGCAGATACGCTGAACAATGAAAATCACGACTGCCGGCTGAATTTCACCCCTCTGCCATATGTCGCGCGAAGGTCGCCATGTCGGTATTCGCGCCGCACAGCAGCACCCCCACGCGCTTGCCCGCGATGCGCTCGCGCAGAGGGAACATCGCCGCCGCGGTGGCCGCCGCGCAGGCCGGCTCGGTGGCCAGCTTGAGCTCGGCGAACAGCACCCGCATCGCCGCCCGCAGCTCCACATCGCTCACCGTCACCAGTCCGTCGATAGTGGCACGGCAGATACCGTAGCTGTAGGCCTCCGTATGCGGCGCCATCAGGCTGTCGGCGATGCCCTGCATGGCGCCGCTCTGGCCGGGGCCGCCACGCGCGAAGCTCTGCGCCATTCCGGTCGCCCCTTCCGGCTCCACGCCATAGATCGCGATTTCCGGCATCGCCTGGCGGAAGGCCAGCGCCACCCCGGCCGCAAGCCCACCGCCGCCGATCGGCAGGATCAGCGCGTCGAGCCCGCCGGACTGCCCGGCCCATTCCGCGCCCAGAGTCGCGGTACCCATGACGGTGCGCAGCCCATTGAAGGGATGCACGAAATACCGCCCCTCCTGCGACTCGATCTCGCGCACCATGGCGAAGCCGGTCGGCCCGTCCTCGGCCATCAGCACCTCGGCCCCACACGCCTTCGCCATGGCGAGTCGGGCGGGATTGGCGGTCTTGAGCATCACCACCTTCGCGGAAATGCCGAGCTTCATCGCCGCATAGGCCACCGCCACCGCGTGATTCCCAGCCGAAATCCCGGTCACCCCGCGGGCCCTCTGCGCCGCATCCAGCGCCAGCATGTTGGAGAAAGCGCCGCGCGCCTTGAAGGTGCCGCTCGCCTGCAGCAGCTCGAACTTGAACTCCAGCGTGGTCCCCGCCAGCGGCGCAATGTCATCGCGCGCCAGCACCGGGGTGACCCGGGTATAGGGCCGCAGCGTCTCGCGCAGGGCGGCGATATCGGCCGGGGTGGGGACGGCGATGCCGTCGATCACGCTGGGCAGGTCAGGCATGCGGCGTTCCTCGTTCGAATGCGACCGGGGGTTGACGGACCCGGCGTGGCGGCAGGCAAATGCTGCGGTGAACATGAAGGGACGAACAATGCAGATCGACGTCAAGGGCCAGCGGGTTGTCATTGCCGGCGGCAGCAAGGGAATCGGCCGCTCCATCGCGCTTGCATTCGCAGAAGGTGGCGCCGCGGTGTCGATTTGTGCGCGGGGCGCCGAGGCACTGGAGGCTACGCGCGCCGAACTCGCGGCTTTCGGCGGCACGGTGCACGCGCAAAGCTGCGACCTCTCGAGCGAGGCCGACATCGCCGCCTACGTGCCGGCCGCGGCCGCCGCACTGGGCGGAATCGACGTGCTGGTGAACAACGCCACCGGCTATGGCTGGGGCGATGACGAGGCGAGCTGGGACCAGAGCATCGCCGTCGATCTCCTCGCCGCCGTACGCGCCTCGCGCGTGGCGCTGCCGTGGATCGAGCAGAGCCCGGCTGGTGGCATCATCAATATCTCCTCGGGCTCGGGCCTCAACCCCTCCGTGCGCACCCCCGCCTATGGCGCGGCCAAGGCAGCAATCATCCACTACACCCGCACCCAGGCGGCGGCGCTGATCGGCAAGGGCATTAGGGTGAACTGCGTCGCCCCCGGCTCCATCGAATTCCCCGGCGGCATCTGGGACAACCGCAAGAAGGCCCAGCCCGCGGTCTACAACGCCGCGCTGTCCGCCTGCCCGGCCGGGCGGATGGGCTATCCGGAGGAAGTCGCCAACGTCGTCGTCTTCCTCGCCTCGCCGCTGGCGAGTTGGGTCACCGCGCAAATCATCAGTGTGAACGGCGGGCAGGGCCTGCCGCGCTAGGCACTCTTTCTGCCAGGCGTGTGGGCATCGCCGCGGGATCGCGCAGTATAGCGGCCCGCGGCAATCTGCTCGGCATTGCGGCCTGACACCTCCGATATCGACGCCCCAATCGCTACTGCACCAGGAAAATCTTACCGGGGTTCATGATGTTCTGCGGGTCGAGCGCCCGCTTGATCGCCCGCATGGTCGCCATTTTCACGGGGTCGGCGTAGTGGGCAAGCTCGCCGATCGTCTCGCTGCCGATGCCGTGCTCGGCCGAGATCGAGCCGCCATAGGGCACCAGCGTATCGTTCACCGCCCGGGTGACGGCCGCCTTATACTGCGTGAAGGTCTCGCGGGACATGCCCTCGGGGGCCTTGAAGTTGAAGTGCAGATTGCCGTCGCCCATGTGGCCCATCGGGCAGGAGCGGATGTCCGGCAGCACCGCTTTGGCGGCCACGGTGGCGTCTTCGATGAATTGCGGAATCGCGGAGCTGGCCACCGAAATGTCGTAGCTCACCGCCGGCGCACCATGGCGCCCGGCCTCGGCGTGGGATTCGCGAATGTGCCACATCGCCTTGGCCTGCTGGGTGTTTTGCGCCAGCACGGCATCGAGCACCAGGCCGCGCTCCATGGCGTCGGCGAGGAACTCCTCCATGCGGCCGGCCATCACGCCTTCCTTGGGCAGGGCGGAGGACCATTCCATCAGGAGATACCAGGG
>CAIWAJ010000661.1:0-7106 GCA_903910565.1 uncultured Rhodospirillales bacterium | reverse complement strand
CTCGTCGTCACCGACGGCGACTAGGCGCAGGCGGTCCGGCTGGCCACCGCGATCGGCGAGGTATTCGTCTCCATGCGCGGCAAGACGGCGCCCGACTACTACGAGGTGGCCGATGGCGTGAGCACCGCAATCGCCGCCAACGTCTCCCCGGTGGTGATGGCCGATCCCGCGGATAACGCAGGAGGCGGCGCGCCGTCGGACAACACGACCATCTTGCGTGACCTCATCGCCCGCGATGCCCAGGGCGCCGCGCTCGGCCCGATCTGGGACCCGATTGCCGTGCGCCTGTGCTTCGATGCCGGCATCGGTGCCACCTTCCCACTGCGCTTCGGCGGTAAGATCGGCCCGGCCTCCGGCGCCCCGGTGGACGCCATGGTGACGGTGACCGGATTGGCGCGGGACTGTTCGCAGTCCTTCGGCCCGACCCAATCGCCGCTCGGCGATTGCGCGGCGATCAAGATCGGTGGCGTCGAGGTGGTGCTGATCACCAACCGCACCCAGGCGCTGGGGCTCGAGCTGTTCCGCAATGTCGGCATCGAGCCGACCGAGCGGAAAATGCTGGTGGTGAAATCCACCAACCATTTCATGGCCGCCTTCGGGCCGATCGCCAAGAAGGTGATCTATATCGACGCTGACGGGCCGATCCCCCGCGACTACCGCAAAATCCCCTACACCAAGATCAACCGCCCGATCTGGCCGCTCGATGCCGAGACCAAGCCTGGGCTGATTTTTTGAGGGAAGGTGTTCTTTTTGTGAACAAAAAGAACCAAAAAAACTTTTTCCGACTTCGTTGCCGTTGGCTCCTCTCCCGGGATAGTTGGACGCGGTGCAAGCCAGTGGAATAAAAGTTTTTTGCTTCTTTTTTTCAAAAAAAGAAGCGCTTCCTTGCCTTCTCAATCGTAACGGATAGCCGCGCATGATCGACAACCCCGTCCGCCGCAAACTCCTCGCCGGCGGCAGCGCCCTCGGCGTGATGGCCTTCGAGTTCTTCACCCCCGGCCTGGCCCGCGTGCTGAAGGCCGGCGGTGCGGAGTTCGTCATCCTCGATACCGAGCACAGCGGCGCGGGGATGGACACGCTGAAATCCGCCATCGCCTTCGCCCGCGGCGCCGGCATCGTGCCGATGGTGCGCGTTCCCGGGCTGGCGCGGCATTTGGTCTCCCCGGTGCTGGATGCCGGCGCCATGGGGATCATGGTGCCGATGCTGGAGACCGCCGAGCAGGCGCGCGAACTGGTCTCCTACTGCCGCTACCGGCCGGAGGGCACGCGCGGCCTCGCTTTCGGCATGGCGCATGACGATTACGAGGGCGGCCCGGTCGGCCGGGCGATCCGCGCCGCCAATGAGGCGGTGATGACCATCGCGCTGATCGAAACGGCGGCGGGCTTGGCCAATGCGCGGGAGATCATGGCCGTGCCCGGGCTCGATCTCGGCTGGGTCGGCCATTTCGACCTCACGGACAGCCTGGGCTTCACCGGCCAGATGGACGACCCCCGCTACGCCGCGGCCGAGGCTGCACTGCTTGCCGCGGCCAAGGAGGCCGGCAAGCCGTTCGGCTGGCTCGCCGGCGACGGCGCCCAGGCCAAGGCGGCGCTGGAGCGCGGCTTCCGCTGCCTGTGCATCAACACCGATATCGGCCTGCTGCGCGGCGCCATGCTGCGCGAATTCGCTGCCGCCAAGGCCTGAGAGGACGCCCCATGACAAACCGCACCCATGTTCTGCTGTGGACCGATACGCCCGCCGCCTATCAAGCCGCCATAGCCGATGCCGGACTTGGCGATCGCGTGATCGTCGAGACGCTGAAGCGCACGGAGCAACCTTCGCCGGCGCAGCGTGCCAGCGTGGAGGCGTTGCTATCGGTCGGCGCGCCGCCCGGCCTGCTGCCCACCATGGCGAAGCTGCGCTGGGCGCAGTCCCTCACCGCCGGCGTCGAAGGCTGGCTGGCCTTGCCCGACCTGCCGCCCGGCCTCGCCCTCACCTGCGCGCGCGGCACCCATCGTGAGTCGATGCCGGAGAACATCCTCGGCGCTCTGTTCCACGTCACCAAACCCTACGCCGCCATCGCGCAGACGCCTGCGGGACAATGGGTGCGCCGGATGGCGACGCCACTTGCGGGGAAGACGCTGGGCATCCTCGGACTCGGCGCCATCGGACAGGATCTCGGGCGCATGGCCCACGCGCTCGGCATGCGCGTCATCGGCACGCGGCGGCGCCCCGGTTCGCTGCCGAATGTCGAGGTCTACGCGCCTGAAGAGACTGATATGGTGCTGACGCAGGCCGATTTCGTCGTGCTGCTGCTGCCCGCCACTCCGGCCACCGAGAACTTCATCAACGCCGAGCGCCTCGCCAAAATGAAGCCCTCCGCCTGGCTGCTCAATTTCGGCCGCGGCCATCTCATCCTGGACGAGGACCTCATCGCGGCCTGCAAAGCCAAAACCATCGCCGGCGCCATCCTCGACGTCTTCCGCACCGAACCGCTGCCGGCCGAGCACCCGTTCTGGCGGGCGGAGGGCATCATGGTGCTGCCCCATATCGGCGGCGGCCACCCCGATCGTGACACTGTCGTGGCACGGCTGTTCGTTGACAATCTTTCCCGCTTCCTCGATGGCCGGCCACTCCGGGAACTGGTAGATCGGTCCGCGGGCTATTGAACGGGAGCACGGCGATGAAATTCGGCATCCACAACCCTTCCTGGAAATTCGATGGCGGCCCGGCCGGCATCTTCCCCGGCATCTCCGCCAAGGTGCGTTGGGCCGAGGAGAACGGGTTCGATTGGTTCTCGGTGATGGACCACCTGATCCAGATCCCCATCGCCGGCGCCCCCACCGAGCCCTTCATGGAGGGCTGGACCATCCTCGCCGCGCTTGCCGCCGTCACCAGCCGCATCCGGCTCGCCACGCTGGTCACCTCCGTCCACTACCGCAACCCCGCTTTGCTCGCGAAAATCGCCGCCGGGGTGGACCAGATTAGCCAGGGCCGCCTCACCTTCGGCTACGGCGCTGGCTGGTTCGAGACCGAGTACACCCAGTACGGCTACGACTACCCCGCCGAACCCGCCACCCGCATCCGCCAGATGGTCGAGGGGCTGCGCCTCATCAAGGCGATGTGGACGCAGGAGCGCACGACCTTCCACGGCACCTGGTTCCACGCCGAGGACGCCATCCTCGAGCCCAAGCCCCTCCAGCAGCCCCACCCCCCCATCATGATCGGCGGCTCGGGCGAGCAGATGACGCTGCGCGCCGTCGCCCGCCACGCCAATGCCTGCAACCTGTTCGGCGACCCCGCGACCATCCGGGCCAAACTCGCCATCCTGCGCAAGCATTGCGACGAAAACGGCCGCGATTACGACGATATCGAGCGCACCAACACCATCGCGCTCCTGCTCGCCCCCACCGAGGCAGCAGCCAGGGCCAAGGCCGAACGCCTCAACGCCGCCCCCTATTTCCGCGGCCTGCTCGGCACCCCCGCCATGGTCGCCGACCTCGTCGGCCAATACCAGGACGCCGGCATCCAACTCGTCATCAGCAGCGCCTTCGCCAATGATGCCGAGACGCTGGAACTGCTGGCCGCTGATGTGATGCCGGGGTTCAGGCACAGAAGTTCGTAAGTAAGAAGGCGGGGGCGTCGGTTTGGATTGATTTACTGTTGGGCGTGCGCAAGAGCGGGTTCTGACGGCGGATGTGGGCCAGACCCTGATTGAGTTGAGCCGGGATGGCCTGGTGCGACGCCGGCTTGGCTTCGTGCATCATCGTCCGACGGCGCCGTCCGCCACGATGGACGCGGAGCGCTAGCGGCGGTTCATCGCGAGCTATGATAACCTGTTGAACCAAATGGATTCTGTCGAGACGGTGCTGTTCACCGATGCGGTCCATCCGGTGCATGGCGCGCAGCCGGTGGGTTGCTGGGCGCCGTGCGGCGTTGCACTGGCGGTGGAGCAGACCGCCGTCCGGGAGCATCTCACCATCCACGGCGCGATCGATCTGGAAAGCGGCACAACCCAGATGCTTCTCGTCGCGAGTGTCGACCCGCCGAGCACGATCGCGCTGCACGATGCGCTAAAGCGGCGCTTTCCCGCCAAGCGGCCGCTCCACGTCTATCTCGACAACGCACGCTGCCCCATCGCGCCAAGCTGGTCCGGGAATGGCTGGCGTGCCCCCAGTGCCGCATCAGACTGCGCTTCATCCCGCCCTATTACCCGCATCTCAACCCGATCGAGCGGCACTGTGGCCTGATGCACAAGATGATCACCCACAATCGATGTTCGGCCTCGTTCAAAGTCTTCCAGACCGAGGTTCTGACCTTTCTGCGCACAACCGTGCCAACACGGTGGGAAACCTTCTGCGACTCAGTCACCGATCATTTCCGTGCCTTCGCCCGTTTGCCCCGGTGATGCGCCCGTCGCTCGCTATGCCGATACTTCCGGCGCCTGGCGATGCCGTGTCGCCTGCTCGTAGTCGTAGGCCAGCGCCAGAAGCCGCGCCTCGCTCCATTTGCGGCCGATGAGGATGAGGCAGAACGGCGCGCCATTGGCGTAGTAGCCGGCGGGGACGACCACACCGGGGAGGCCGGCGACGTTGATTTCGGAGACGGTGGCGGCGTTGATGAAGGCGTCGCCGTGGAGGGGCGGGGAGGGGGCGAGCATTTGCGGGAAGGCCAGGGCGTCGAGGCCCTGCGCGTCCATGGTGGTGTTGAAGATGGTGAGGTAGGCCTCGCGCGCGGCCGCGAAGTCGGAGAGGTCGGGCGGCAGGTCGGGGCGGGCCATGCAGGCTTCGAAGGCGGGGTTGCCGACGAGGTAGCGCAGCGGGCCGGTGGGGCCGAAGGCGTTTTGCGCGGCGGTGGCGGCGGCGAATTCGGCGAAGGTTTTGACGGCGGCGTTGGGGCCGAGGCGCTGGAGGTAGTTCTGGAGGTCGAAGGGCACGGATTCCAGGCCGCGATAGTCGAAGCGGCTGCCAAGGGGGCGGGAGAGGGCGACGCCGGCGAATCCGGTGGTGGCGAAGGGGTCTTCGAGCAAGGCGGCGCCGGAGGCGGTGAGTTCGGATTGGGCGCGGGCGTAGAGCGTGGCGGTTTCGTCGGTCATGGGGGCGTTGCGCCAGCCCGGGCCGTAGAGGCCGAGGCGGGCGCCGCGCAGGGCGCCGGGGGCGAGGCCGGCCGCGTAGCCGCCGGGCGGGAGATGGCCGACGGCGGCGACGGTTTTCGGGTCGGCCATGGTGAAGCCGGCCAGGACATCGAGGCAGAGCGCGGCGTCACGCACGCAGCGGGCGATGGGGCCGACGACGTCGCGCTGGCTGGAGAGGGGGAGCACGCCGGTGTTGGGGACCAGCGCGTGGGTGGGCTTGATGCCGACCAGGCCCTGGGCGGAGGCGGGGTTCTGGATGGAGCCGCCGGTCTCCTCGGCGAGGCCGAGAATGGCCATCGAGGCGGCGACCGCGGTTGCGGTGCCGGCCGAGCTGGCGCCGGGCGCGAGGTCGGGGGCGGCGGCATTCAGCGTCGGCCCGGCCCAGCTGTCATTGGCGTGGGTGCCGCTGGCGCTGAGCACGGGGACGTTGGTTTTACCGAGCATGATGGTGCCGGCGGCGCGCATGCGGGCCACCACCGGGCTGTCGGTGGCGGGCATCAGGTCGATGCCGCCCTTGGCGCTGTAGAGCGCGGACCAGCCGCCGGTGGTGGGGAAGCCCACCATGTCCATCGGGTCCTTGATGACGACGGGGATGCCGGCGAGCGGGCCGAGGGGTTCGCCGGCGGCGCGGCGGCGGTCGATCGCGCGGGCGTCGGCCAGTGCGTCGGGGTTGCGGAAGATGAGGGCGTTGTAGCGCGGGTTCAGCGCGTCGATGCGGGCGAGGAAGGCTTGGGTGAGGGCCTCGCAGGTGAAGCGGCCTTCCGCCATGCCGCGCTGGGCCTGTTCGACCGTCATTTCCGTCACGTCGATGTCGGGCATGGTTTTGTCTCTCACAGGATGAAGGGCAGGTCTGTGTCGCCGGTCCTGCCGCCGAGGGCGGTGATCAGGGCATGGGCCTGGCCGCGGTGATGGGCCTGGTGGTTGAACATGTGGACGACCAGGATGTTGCGCGGCTGGCGCATCTCGCGCTGCACGGAGCCGCTGAACCAGGTGAGTTCGCTGTCGAGCCAGTCCTGGGTGACGGTTTGCGACCAGGCGAGCAGGCGGGCATCGGCCTCGGTGCGGGCGGCGTGGAGTTCGGCGAAATCGGCGTAGAGGGTGGGGCTTTCCGTCTGCGCGATCGCCGGCTTGTCCCAGCCGGCGAAGCGGGACATCCACATGCGATCGGCCCAGAGAATGTGGCAGAGCGTGCCGTGCAGCGTGCCGAAGAAGGCGCCGCGATCCTCCTTGCGCCGGGCGTCGGGGAGTGTGGCGGCGGCTTCATACCACCGGCGGTTCGCCTCGGCGTTGTAGCGGGCCATGAGGTGAACGTACGCGGGTGTGATCATTGCAGCCTCCTTGCCGCCAGGGTCTCGCGAGCATTGCACGGACGTGCGGCGAAGCGTAGCCTCCCCGCAACCGTATCCCGCTCCGGGAGTGCCAGAATGAACGTCCAGCTTCGCGAAACCTCCGTGCTGCAATCCACCGCCGCCAGCCGGCTGGCGGTTGCCGATTGCGACATCCATCCGGCGACGCGCTCGGAGAAGGATCTGCACCCCTGGCTGGCGCGCAAGTGGATCGACCATATCGCCGAGTTCGGCCGGCCGGCGCGGCATGGCTGGATCGCGGGGCCGGCCTATCCCAAGGCGCAGCCGAATGCCTCCCGCCGCGACGCCTATCCGCCCGAGGGTGGGCGGCAGGGGAGCAGCCTCTCCTTCATGCAGGTGCAGCATCTCGACGCCAACAACGTCGAACTCGGCATCCTCAACCCGCTCGGCTCCGGCCAGGGCGTGCAGAACCCCGATCTGTCCAGCGCCATCTGCCACGCCACCAATGAGTGGCAGATCGCCGAATGGACCGGCAAGGACAGCCGTCTCAAGGGCTCCGTGGTGGTGAATTACGAGGACGGGCCGGAAGCCGCCGCCGAAATCCGCCGCTACGCGGGGAATAAGAACTTCGTGCAGGTCCTGCTGCTGACCCGCACCGCCGAGCCGCTCGGCGCGCGGCGCTACT
>CAIWAJ010000660.1:0-1982 GCA_903910565.1 uncultured Rhodospirillales bacterium | reverse complement strand
CGTCACCCGCCTGCCCACCCACGAGCCGCCCCCATGCCCCAATCCCCCCCCGCCCTCTGCATCCTCGCCACCCCCCGTCGCCGCCGCAATGCCGTCGAACTGGCGCAGGAGGCCGAACGCCGCGGCTTCGCCGGCATCTATACCCCCTCCGCCTTCGGCAACATGTCCTTCTGCGAGGCCCTGGCCTGGAACACCAAGACCATCCCCTTCGGTACCGCCATCGCGCCGATCTACCAGCGAACCGCCGGTGACTTCGCCGAATCCGCCGCCTTCATGCACGAAATCTCCGGCGGCCGCTTCAGCCTCGGCATCGGCATCGCCCACGGCCCCAGCTACGTCCGCATGGGCGTCACCCCCGGCAAGCCCCTCGGCGACACCCGGAGCTTCATCGAACGCTTCCGCGCCCATGACAAACTCGGCGACCTCCCCCCCATCATCGTCGCCACCTTGCGCCAGAAAATGATCAAGCTCGCCGGCGAGCTCGGCCAGGGCCTGATCTTCGCCAATGCCAGCCTGAAGCACACCCCAACCTCCCTGCTCGCCCTCCCTGAAGCCCAGCGCAAATCCGGCTTCTACATCGGCAACATGATCCCCACCTGCATCTCCGATGACATCGAGGCCGCCAAAGCGGTCAACCGCCGCACCCTCAACGGCTATGCCTTCCTCCCCAACTACCGCAACTACTGGAAAGAGGCGGGCTACCAGGAGGAAATGGAGGCGATCGAAACCTGCATCGCCGAAGGCCGCAACGAGGACGTCCCCAAATACCTCCACGACCGCTGGCTCGCCGACGTCACCCTCTTCGGCCCCGCAGCGAAAGTCCGCGACGGCATCGAGGCCTGGCGCGCCGCCGGCGTCCACACCCCCGTCGTCGTCGCCTCGTCGGCCACCGGCGGCCAGCGCGAAGCGATCGCCGAAGCCTTCGCCACCTTCACCGGCTGAAAGAGACCCGAGCACATGGCTACCTACCTCAAGCGCGGCCGCGACGCCGAAACCATCGCCGATGACGACGCCCGCATCCGCGCCACCGTCGAAACCATCCTCGCCGATATCGCCAAACGCGGTGATAAAGCGGTGCGCGAAATGTCGGAGAAGTTCGACTCCTGGTCGCGCGACGACTACCGCCTGACCGACGCCGAAATCCGCGCCTGCCTCGACCAGCTCACCGGGCGGGACCTCGAGGACATCAAGTTCGCCCAAGCCCAGGTGCGCAATTTCGCCGAGCACCAGAAGGCGGCGCTCAAGGACATCGAAGTCGAAACCATGCCGGGCGTCGTGCTCGGCCACAAGAACATCCCCGTGCAGTCGGTCGGCTGCTACGTCCCCGGCGGCAAATACCCCCTCCTCGCCTCCGCCCACATGTCGGTCGTCACCGCCAAGGTCGCCGGCGTGCCCCGCATCATCACCTGCGCGCCCCCCTTCCAGGGCAAACCGGCACCCGCCATCGTCGCCGCCCAGCACCTCGCCGGCGCCGACGTCATCTACTGCCTCGGCGGCATCCAGGCCGTCGGCGCCATGGCGCTGGGCACCGAGAGCATCCAGCCGATCGACATGCTGGTCGGCCCCGGCAATGCCTTCGTCGCCGAAGCCAAGCGCCAGCTCTACGGCCGCGTCGGCATCGACCTCTTCGCCGGCCCCACCGAAACCCTGGTGATCGCCGATGAGACGGTGGACGCCGAGCTCTGCGCGACCGATCTGCTCGGCCAGGCCGAACATGGCCCCACCTCGCCGGCCATCCTGCTCACCACCTCCGAAAAGCTCGCCCGCGAGACCATCAAGGAAGTCGAGCGCCTGCTCACCATCCTGCCCACAGCCGGCATCGCGCGGAAAGCCTGGGAGGGTTGCGGCGAGGTGATCGTCTGCGCCGATGACGAGGAAATGGTCCGCGAGGCCGACCGCATCGCTTCCGAGCATGTGCAGGTGATGACGCGGGACCCCGAGTATTTCCTCGCCAACATGAAAAACTACGGCGCCCTCTTCCT
>CAIWAJ010000659.1:0-5091 GCA_903910565.1 uncultured Rhodospirillales bacterium | reverse complement strand
GACCGCCCGGCAGTCTGGCGACAGCTGCTGACGTGCTCGCGGGAAACAGACGTAGACGCTGCGCATGAGTTTGTACTCCATGCCTTACAGCTGACCGCCGCTGGGGCCATCCCCTCTCTTCCAGTCAAAACTGCCGGCTCTCGATAATCACAGCGATCTCGCGCGTTTGATGACCTTGGTCTTTAGTCTGCGCGCGATCGTACCCCTGAGTTTTTGCCAGTTTTGCCCACGAACTCGGCTGGACAGCTTTGCCTTGCATCGGCATATTTGTCATCGAGTGACAACTCGTCCCGAAGCGACCGGAACCGCACATGAGCATGACAAAACATGAGCACGGCCAAAACCACTTCAGGGGTTGTCGCGACCTCGTCTTTCCACGCAGCAAATGTTCGAGTTTCACCGCGGGTCAATGAGAAGCTCCCCTCTCTTGATCAGATTCTGAGCGCCCATGACGTCGCTCGACTCACCCGGCGCAATCGATGGGTGCTGTATGCCCTGAGCTTCCTCGGTCGTTTCCCACGGAAGCAGCGCTTTCGGGGTCATTCGATCGGTTGGGATCGCGTCGAGATTCTAGAGTGGCTGACGCCGTCCAAGCCGAACGAGCCAACGGCCCCGACAACCGGAAGCGTTAATCGGCATCCACGACCCAACCACGCATGCCTGTGGCGCGGGCCTTACTCGTCATGCCGGATTCGCCGTCGCCGTAGGCGCCACCGCTCAATGGGCGGAGCACGTCCATGACCTCCGAAGCTGCAATGGAACCTGCAGACGTTGGTCAGAAATGCCAGCGTGCAGTGCGCCGCCGCGAACTGCGAAAGATTGTTCCACTCGCGGACACGACGATCTACGAGATGGAGCGCAGGGGAGAATTTCCGCAGCGCTTCTATCTGACTTCAAAGTGCGCGGTATGGGACCTCGATGAAGTCGAACAGTGGCTGACCGCCCGGCGCGCGGCAAGCCTGGCGGGCCGGGCGCGCCGCACCCCAGACCCCGATGTCCGGAGCCGCAGGAATAGGCCGGTAACAAACGGGGACTCATGACGGAACATGGGAATGGGGTATAATTGTTTGTTTACTATGATATTTCGCGCCTACAGGATCACGCAAAGTAGCCGGCAATGAAGCCGCTTCTCTGATAGCACCAAAGCAGCGTCGCAACAGGCCAGACGATTCGAGTTTGCGCAGTTGACTTAGCGTGAGCTGAATGTCGCGCGTCGTCTCACTGCACACTTCTTTCTAGGCACGAGTAGACCGATGCACGTAACGAGAGCCATAAGCAACTAATTCATCCAACACTACTCGGAGCGAATTGTGTATCTGGCGCAGCTGACAATCAGCAACTTCAGGAAGCTTTTGAAGGTTGAGCTGCGCTTTCAGCCCGGCTTGAATGTCCTGGTCGGTTCCAACAATGTTGGAAAAACGGCCGTAGTTGATGCACTACGCGCGCTGCTGGCAGGACACGACGAACCCTATCCGCGCCTCGACGCCGACGACATTCACCGACCGAAGGGTGGCGCACCTGCCGGCGACATCGAGTTCTTGTACATCTTCCGCGATTTGAATCTAGACGACGAAGCCGACTTTCTTGCGGCGCTGAAGCCCGATGACAACGGCAGGCTTGAAGCTCACATCACCATCCGCTATTCGGAAGCCGACAGAACTGGGCGGCTGCGTGCCAGGCGCTGGTGCGGAGACCACGAAGAGGTTGGACTGACTACAGACATGATGGAGAACCTGCGTGGCGTCTACCTGCCGCCTTTACGGGATGCCTCGCAGGGACTCAAGCCTAATCGCACCAGTCAGTTGTCAAGGCTTTTCCAGCTTCTCGCCGATGACGCCGGCCGCGACGGGATCAATGACGCGCTAAGAAATCTCGACGAAGAACTGAAGAAGCAAGCGCCACTTGTCAACACGCACACGGCGATCAAGAATCGTCACGAGACGATGCTCGGGCCTCAGCTCGCCCAAGCGCTCGACCTCGGCCTGAGCGGCAGCGATTTCCAACGGCTAGCATCTCGGCTGTCCTTGCTGGTGGATGCCTTCGAGATCGAGCAGAACGGTCTCGGCTTCAACAACCTGATCTTCATGGCAGTAGTGCTAAGCGAACTCGCCAAGAACCCGGAAGCGGGATACAGAAGCCTGATCATCGAGGAACCGGAGGCGCACCTGCACCCACAGCTCCAGGCGGTCCTGTTGGGCTACTTAGAAGCCATCAAGGCCGTTGATGGCGAGAAGCCCGTTCAGCTGTTCGTCACCAGCCACTCTCCAAACTTCGCCAGCATCGCCAGTCTCGACAGTCTTGCTTGCCTCATCGACACGGGTACAACCGTAGAGACGTTTTTTCCACGCACGATCACCTTCGGCAAGGGTAAGCGGGAGAAACTTGAACGTTACCTCGACGTGACCCGCGCTGAGCTATTCTTCGCCCGCCGCGTCATCTTCGTTGAAGGCGCCGCCGAGCTAATGTTGGTGAGCGTACTCGCCGAAAAGTGTAACTACAACCTACGAGAGCATGGCGTTAGTCTGATTAGCGTCGAGGGATTGAACTTTGACTCGTTTCTGCCACTGTTCGGCGAGAATGCGCTGAAGATACCTGTGGCCGTCGTCACCGACGCGGACCCGATGGATGAGGCTGAAGGCGACGGCGAGCTGCAGGCCGTCTACCCGGCGCTGGGCGATGCGGTAAACGTGTCAGACAACACCGCCAAGATGAAGGAAGGCGAGGATGCCTTCGTCAAGATCTTTCATGGAGTCAAGACGTTCGAATATGACCTGGCTTTGTACGCCGACAACCGCGCGGCGATGCTGAAGGCGCTGAAGGAGTTGCACCCGACGATCGGCGAGACCGTCTCAGCAGCGGTCGAGGCCGCGGAAGGCGACGCAGCCAAGGCGCGCGCCCTGTTCAGCGGCATGTTCGAGCGCCCGCAGAACAATGTGCAGAAGGGGCGCTTCGGCCAGGCGCTCGCGCAGGTGATTGCCGATGGCGCCGATTGCGTTGTGCCGGACTACATCCGCAATGCAATCGCCCACGCATGCCAGATTAGGAACGCCGAGCAGCAGGGGCTGCCCGGGCCATGATCGAACCGTCTGCCGAGCAGCTGCAGATCATTAGTGCGCCGCTCAGGCCGATGTGCGTAGTTGCTTGCGCCGGAAGCGGCAAGACATCTACTGCCGTGCGGCGGCTCGTGCAGATGCGCCGACAGCTCGGCGATCACCGCGGCTGCGTGGCACTCCTTTCGTTCTCCAATGTCGCGGTGGACACCTTTCGGCAGGAGTACCAGAATCTGATCCAGGATGCGGCCACTGGAGTCGCCCACGATCGCGTAGAAATCGGCACGCTGGATGGGTTCTTCACTGGAAACGTGCTGTGCCCACACGCCTATCGGACGATGGGTGCGCAGCAAGCTGCGTTTCTCGTGACGGGTGGTGAGGCCTTCCTGGCCGGATTCAGGTTCCAGACCGACACCTACCCGCACGAGATCACGACGATGCAGGTGGGCATCGACAACGATGGGGTGTACTTCTTTTACTCAGAAAACGACCGTACGCGCCGGCTACACACTGCGCAGGCAGCGCGGCTGGTTCATCGCCTTGGCCAGGTCGGTGCATACACTCACAACCTTGGCCGCTACTGGTGCTACCGCACCTTGGCAGATCAGCCCGGCATTCTGCGCGCTCTGGTTCGCCGATATCCGCATATCCTGATCGACGAGGCGCAAGACATCGGAACGGTACATCAGGCGATTATCGAACAGCTGGTGGGCGCTGGCTGCCAGGTCTCGCTGATCGGCGACCCGAACCAGGGTATCTACGAGTTCGCCGGCGCCAACGGCGCGTTTCTGACGCAGTATGGTCAGCGGGAAGGGATCAACGCTCTCGGACTTACCAGAAACTACCGATCCGTGCCTGCGGTCCTCGATCTGGCTAACCGGCTGTCAACGCGCACGGACACCGCGGTTAGAATCGCGCCCGACACAACGAATGGCACATTCTTCGTGCCCTATCGCAACGCCGAACGGGAGAACCTGATCGCCGCATTCCAAGCGGCAGTGCTGGCAGCTGATCTGAAGATCGACCGGTCGGCGGTACTCTGCCGCGGCCGCGAATTGGCCGATAGACTCGCCGGCAACGACGGTGCGCCGGGCCAAGGAACTGTCAAGAGCCTTGCGCAGGCCGCGATCGTCCGCGACCGACATCGGGACTTTCTCGGCGCCTTCAAACTGGTGGTCACCAGCATCGTCAGCCTGCTGGCCAACCCACCGCAGGCACTTGTCGCACGGATCACTCAGCCCGCGCGCTACCCGGACGATCGGGCAGTCCGGCGGCTCATCTGGGCGTACACACGCGACCTGGATTTGGGACTTCCAGCCGCGACGTTGATCGCAGACACGCATTGGCATCCGCTACTCTTGGAAAGGACCAAGACGCTGCTAACGCATATTGCGGAGAAACACGGGTTGGCGAGCGTGGACAACTTGGGTAACAAACTTTCGAGAAGAAGTTTGCCAAATGCCCCGCTGATTTCCGCCGCCGATCTAACGGCGAACGATGAGGTACCGCACATCCGAGTGGATACTGTCCACAAGGCGAAGGGCGAGAGCCTCGATGCCGTACTCTATCTGGCTAACCGAGAACACGCTAACGCGTTGTTGGTCGGTGTAGATACCGAAGTCGGACGCATTGGCTATGTTGCTGTGACTCGCGCCCGAAATCTCCTATGGCTTGGTGTACCAGCCGATGCATTGGCGGAACTGCGACCAGCCCTACTTGCCCGCGGTTTTCAAGAAGTCGGCACCGTGGCTCGGGAGTGAGACACCCTAAGTCAGCGACTGCGCTGCAGTCAGCTTCATCGACCGTGGCAGAAGGACTGGCTTATGCGTCTTGCCGGCCACCCACGCGTCCACCATGTTCGCCCACTGCTGGAGCATGTGGCGCCGCTGCTCAGCGTACTGGGCGCGATTGTACGTCCCGCGCGAGGACTCGCTCCGTTCGTGCGCCAGCGATTTTTCGATCCAGTCTCGGTTGAATCCGACTTCGTTGAGAATTGTCGAACCCGTTCGCCGCAGGTCATGCACGGTGAAGGCCTCCAGCG
>CAIWAJ010000658.1:0-3960 GCA_903910565.1 uncultured Rhodospirillales bacterium | reverse complement strand
GTCCGGCCGATAGGTGCCGTTCAACGGCGGAAGACAGCCGGCGATCGCCACCCCCGCCACCCCCGCCGCGTCGCGCGCGCGGAGCGCGAGGTCGCAGGCGATGCGCTGCAGCTCCGGCACAAGGTCCTCCTCCAGCAGGATGGCCATGCGGGTGAAGGTGGCGGAATAGGCGTTGATGGTGATCATCCGCGCGCCGGCCGCGATGTAGTCGGCATGGACCTGCTGCACCAGTTCGGGTTCGGCGAGCAGATATTCGGCCGACCAGCGGCGGGGGGATTTGTTGGCGGAGCGGTTCAGCAGCTCCTGGCCGGTGCCGCCCTCGAGGAGCACGATATCGGTCATGTCGGGTCTTTCAGGTGAGATGGCAGCGGACGCTGTGGCCGCCGCCGAGGTCGCGCGTTGGGGGAGCTTGGGTGCGGCAGATCTCGCCGATCCGCCGGTGGCAGCGGTTCTGCGCCGGACAGCCGCTTGCGGGCGGGCCGGATTCGACGATATCGGCGGCGAGCAGAAGGGGGACGTGATCGGGGTCGGGTTCCAGCACGGCGCCGAGCAGAGCCTCGGTATAGGGGTGCGCGGGGGCGGCGTAGACGGCGGCGACGGGGCCGGATTCGCAGATCCGCCCCTGGTAGAGCACCACCACCCGCTCCGCCACCGCGCGGACGACGGCGAGATCATGCGAGACGAACAGGCAGGCCACGCCGCGCTCGCGGCGGAGCCGGTCGAGCAGGGCGATGATGGCGGCCTGCACCGAGACGTCGAGCGCGGAGGTGATTTCGTCGCACAGCACCACATCCGGCTCGGCGGCGAAGGCGCGGGCGATGGCGACGCGCTGCTTCTCGCCGCCGGACATCTGGCCCGGTAACCGATCAAGGTAGTGCGGGCCGAGGCGGACTTCGCCCAGCAACTCGGCTGCGCGCGCGCGCAGGGCCGGGCCGGTGAGGCCGGAGTAGAGGCGCAATGGCTGGGCGAGGATCTCGGCGACGGTGTGGCGGGGGTTGAGGCTGTCGTCGGGGTTCTGGAAGACGA
This sequence comes from uncultured Rhodospirillales bacterium, assembly GCA_903910565.1. Classification (GTDB taxonomy): domain Bacteria; phylum Pseudomonadota; class Alphaproteobacteria; order Acetobacterales; family Acetobacteraceae; genus CAIYPH01. The sequence goes on along the minus strand of CAIWAJ010000658.1, from coordinate 2,934 downwards.
GTTGCACGGCGCGTAGGGCGCGGGGCGCGCGCTGGCCGAGACGCTGTGGCAGGGGTTCGCCCGCGAGATCGATGGTGCCGGATTCCGCGGGGATGAGGCCGGCGATCGCCTTGAGGATGGTGGATTTGCCGCTGCCGGATTCACCGACCAGGCCGACTGTCTCGCCGCGGGCCAGGGCGAGGGCTATCTCCGCCACCACTGGGGGTGGAAGGGGGGCGGCACGCAGGCGCTCCAGCAGCGATTGGCGGCGGTAGCGCACCGCGATGTGGTCGAGCCGCAGCACCGGCGCGCCCGGCTCGGTCGGCGCCGCCGCCGGGGAGAGCGGATGGAGCGCGCTTTGCCCGGCCGCCGCGGTCGGGCGATGGCAACGCAGCATGCCACCATCGGCGAGCGGGGTGATGGGTGGCGGAGTGTCAGTGCAGGCGGGTTCGGCGAGGGGGCAGCGCGCCGCGAACGCACACCCCTCCCCAGCCCCGCCTGGCGCCGGGGGGCGGCCCTCCATCGGGACCGGCAAGCCACCACCGCTGAGCCGGGGGATCGCGGCGATGAGGCCGCGCGCATAGGGGTGCGGGGGCGTGCGCAGGATGTGCCGCGCGGTGCCCTCGGCGATGATTTCGCCGGCATACATCACCGCCACCCGGTCACAGACCCGCGCCACCGCGCCGAGATCGTGGCTGACATAGACCATCGCCAGACCGCGTTCGCGGGCGAGGGTTTGCAGGAGATCGAGCACATGGGCCTGGGTGGTGACGTCGAGCCCCGTCGTGGGTTCGTCAAGCAAAAGCGCCGCGGGCTCGCCGGCGAGGGCCATGGCGATGGCGACGCGCTGCTGCTGGCCGCCGGAGAGCTGATGGGGGTAGCGATCGGCGATGTCGGCGGGGGTGGGGAGGCGGACCTTGGCCAGCAGGTCGATCACACGGGCCGGGCGATCGGCGGCGGGGATCGGGCTGTGGAGGCGAAGGGCCTCGGCGATCTGCGGGCCGACGCGCAGCGTGGGGGTGAGGGCCTGGCCGGCGTTCTGCGGGATCAGCGCGAGCCGGCCGCCGCGCAGCGCCATGGCGGCGGGGGAGAACATGTCCATGCCGGCGAAGCGCACGCTGCCCGCGGTGATCACCACGCCGGGCCGCAGATAGCCCATGGCGGCCAAGGCGAGCGTGCTCTTGCCTGAGCCGCTTTCACCGACGATACCGAGACTTTCGCCGGGGCCGATCGCGAGATCGATGCCGCGCAGCAGGGGCAACAGGCTCCCGTCGCCCCGCCGCAGGGCGGCGTGCAGCCCGGCGATTTCGAGCAGGGGTTCAGTGCGCGACATGCTGCGCCCGATCCAACCCGGCCGCCTTGGCCAGCGCGTCGGCGGCGAGGTTGATGCCGATGATCAGCGTGGAAAGCGCCAGCACCGGGGCCAGCGCCGCCCAGGGGGCGATGGCCATGGAGCTGCGGCTGTCGGCAATCATCAGCCCCCAATCCGGCGTCGGCGGGGCGACGCCGAAGCCGAGGAAGGAGAGCGAGCTGAAGGCCAGCAGCATCCAGGACCAGCGCATCGCCCCCTCGACCAGCAGGGCGTCGCGCACATTGGGCAGGAGCTCCCGCAGCACGATGCTGGCCGCGCCATGGCCGCGGGCGCGGGCGGCGGCGATGAAATCCCGCGCCACCACGCCCTGGGCGGCGGCGCGGGCGATGCGGATCACGGGGACGCCGTAGAAGAACGCCAATGTCACCGTCAGCACCGGCACTGAGGCGCCGAAGGTGACGATGATAAGCAGCATCTTGAGGATCCACGGCAAGGCCAGCACGGAATCGACGAGGCGCATCAGCCAGGCATCGAGCCTGCCGCCGGTGAGGGCCAGCCAAATGCCGAGCAGCCCGCCCCACAGCACGGCGAGCGGGGTGGCGATGCCGGTGACGATCATCGCCTGGCGGCCGCCGAGCAGCGTGCGGGTGAGGATGTCGCGGCCAAGTTCGTCGGTGCCGAGCCAATGGGCGGCGCCCGGCGGGTCGAACATCGCATTGCCGTCGATGGCGATGGGGTCGAACGGCGAGAGCAATGGGGCCAGCACGGCGAGGGCGATGTGCAGCAGCACCAGCCCGGCGCCGATCGCGCCGGAGGGGCGGGCCAGCATGCGGCCGGCGAGACCGAGGGCGGCGGGGCTAGCCATGTCCGGCCCGGGTGCGCAGGCGGGGATTGAGCAGGAGGGCGAGCAGGTCGGCGGCGAGGTTGACGCCGACATAGACGCTGCCGAGCAGCAGGGCGATCGCCTGGACCACCGGGAGGTCCCGCTCGGTGATGGAATCGACCAGGAAGCGGCCGAGGCCGGGGTAGTTGAACACCTTCTCCACCACCACGACGCCGCCGAGCAGCCAGGCGATGGTGAGCGCGATCACGTTGATGGCCGGCAGCAGCGCGCTGGGCAGCACGTGCACGAGGATCACGCGATGTTCCGGCACCCCCTTCAGCCGGGCCATCTGCACGTAGTCGGAGGCCAGCACGTCGATCACCGAGGAGCGGACGGTGCGCAGGATATGCGCGGTCATCACCATTGCCAGCACCGCGATGGGCAGAAATATCCCGGGGAAGAAGGCGGACAATGGGGCCGATGGATCGGCGGTGACGATGCCGGGGAGCCAGTCCAGCCAGATCGAGAAGACGAAGATCAGCACGGTGGCGGAGACGAATTCCGGGATGGTCATCACCAGGATGCTGGCGACCGAGGCCACGACGTCGAACGCCCTGTCGCGCCGCAGGGCCGCGCCGATGCCGAGCAGGACGGCGAGCGGCACGCCGGCGGCGAGGGCGCAGGCGGCGAGCAGCAGCGTGTTGCGCAGGCGGATCGACAGCATCGGCCCGATCGGCTTGCCGCTGCCGTCGGACGTGCCGAGGACGCAGTGCAGCGCTCGCTCCGCCCAGGCGGCGTAGCGGACCATCGCCGGGCGGTC
>CAIWAJ010000657.1:0-1507 GCA_903910565.1 uncultured Rhodospirillales bacterium | reverse complement strand
CTTGTCGCCTTCTGCGCGACGAAGAAAGCCGTGCTGGTGGTGGAGGAGGGCCAGCCGGAATTCATCGAGCAGGCGCTCAACACCATCCTGCGCCGGGCCGATGTTCAGGCGCGCATTCACGGCAAGGGCGCGCTGCCGATGGCCGGCGAATATACCGCGACCGTGCTGATCGACGGCATCCGTGCTTTCATCGCCGCCGCCATGCCGTCGCTGCTCGATGAGATGACGCCGCCGCCCGATGCCCGCCCGCTGCTGGCGAGCGAGACGGTGCAGGCGCTCGCCCCGGTGGTGCCGCCGCGGCCGCCGAGCTTCTGCACCGGCTGCCCGGAGCGGCCGATCTTCTCGGCGATGACGCTGGTGCAGAAGGAACTTGGGCCGCACCACATCGCCGCCGATATCGGCTGCCACCTTTTCTCCATCAACCCGCCCTTCAACCTCGGCACCACCACCATGGGCTACGGGCTCGGCGCCTCCTCCGCCGCCGCCTTCCAGGTGAAGGCGAAAAAGCGCTCGATCTCCGTGATGGGCGATGGCGGGTTCTGGCATAACGGGCTGCTGAACGGCGTCGGCAACGCCGTCTTCAACAAGCACGATGGCGTGGTTGTGCTGGTGGACAACCACTACTCCGCCGCCACCGGTGGGCAGGACATTCTCTCCTCCCGCGCCGACAACGCCACCCGCTCCACCCAGCACCCGATCGAGGACGCGGTGAAGGGCGTCGGCGCCAAATGGGTGCGGCGGATCGACCGCACCTATGATGTCGCGAAAATGCGCGACACGCTGCACGAGGCGCTGACCACGGAGGAGGCGGGGCCGAAAATCATCATCGCCTCGTCCGAATGCATGCTGAACCGTCAGCGCCGCGAGAAGCCGCTGTTCAACGCGGCAGTGAAGCGCGGGGAGCGGATGGTGAAGCCGCGCTTCGGGGTCGATGAGGATATCTGCACCGGCGACCACGCCTGCATCCGCCTCTCCGGCTGCCCCTCGCTGTCGGTGAAGGATTCTGGCGACCCCCTGAAGGAGGACCCGGTGGCGGCGATCGACAATTCCTGCGTCGGCTGCGGCAATTGCGGCGAGGTGTCGGAGGCCGCGGTGCTGTGCCCCTCCTTCTATCGCGCCGATATCGTGCACAACCCGAGCGGGTGGGACCGCTTCGTCTCCGGGATTCGCACCGCGGTGATCGGCTGGCTGCAACGCCGGCGCGATGCCAACCGGCTGGCACTGGCCTGAAGATGGACGCCGAGGTCGCCGGCATCGACCGGCCCATCACCATCGCCATCACCGCCATGGGCGGCCAGGGTGGTGGCGTGCTGGCGGACTGGATCGTCGCCATGGCCGAGGTCGGCGGCTGGGTGGCACAGACCACCTCGGTGCCCGGCGTAGCGCAACGCACCGGCGCCACGATCTACTATCTCGAACTGATCCGCCCCCAGCAGCGCAATTCCCGCCCGGTGCTCTCGCTGATGCCGGTGCCCGGTGATGTGGACGTGGTGATCTCGGCCGAGTT
>CAIWAJ010000656.1:0-1902 GCA_903910565.1 uncultured Rhodospirillales bacterium | reverse complement strand
GACCTGCATCGCAATTCCGGCCAGCCCGACCAGAGCTTCTCGGAGCGGCAGATCTACGAGGCGGCGCTTGACCGGTTGGCCGCCGAGCTTGCCGCGCTCGATGAGACCGACAAGATGACCGCGATCATCAAACTCGGGAATTTCCTCAAGGCGGCTTGATCCCCCTGATCCCACGAAAAAAGGCCCCGGTGTGAACCGGGGCCCTTCGCGTTTCTATCGTCCGCGCCCGTGCGTCAGTTGTTCGAGTTGCGGTTGCCGACGAGCTGGAGCAGCAGCATGAACAGGTTGATGAAGTTCAGCAGCAGTTGCAGGCTGTCGTAGACGCTGCGCTTGGCGGCCATCTCGGGCCCATCGGCATGGGCGAACTCGACGTAGTCTGCCTTGATCCGCTGGGTGTCGTAGGCGGTCAGTCCGACGAAGACCAGCACGCCGATTACGCTGATGGCGAATTGCAGGGCGCCGCTGCCGACGAACATATTGACGAGGCTCGCGATGATGATGCCGAACAGGCCCATCATCAGGAAACTGCCCATCTTGGTCAGGTCCGAGCGGGTGGTGTAGCCGTAGAGGCTCATGGCGCCGAAAGTCGCCGCGGTGATGAAGAACACCCGGACCACCGACTCACCGGTATAGATGAGGAAGATATTGGTGAGGCTGGCGCCCATCGCCACGCAGAATGCCCAGTAGAGCCCCTGGGCGGCGGTGGTGGAGAGGCGGTTCACGCCGAACTGCAGCACGAGCACGAAGGCTAATGGCGCGAACATGCTGATGTATGCGAGGCCCCCCGGCACCCGCATCATGCCGCGCGGCGTCGCCATCAGCGGGTAGAAGACGTTGATAAGGTCCGTGCTGGCGATGGCGTAGGCGACGATGCCGGTCAGCACCAGACCGGAGGCCATCCAGTTATAGACGCGCAGCATGTAGGCGCGCAGCCCGGCGTCCAATACCGCGGCGGTCTCGGCCGCGCGCGTGGCGCCCGTGTAGGACCGGTATTGAGGACTGTAAGCCATGATGTGTTGTTTCCCTTCCGGGCTCGAGTGCCCGATGCTTCACATTTTGGAGATTGTGGCGAGGAGTTCAAGCGAATTCGCCGTAATGTTTGGCGATATACGCGGGCGCCAGACCGATTCCGCGTAGGGTGCTTCGGTTTCAATGCCTTGATTTAGCGTGATGTTGATGCTGGAGGTAGGGGCCGGCGGTGAGTAAGGCCTACGTAGTAGCCCCTACTCGTTGCGCAGCATCGGCGCCGCCCGCGCCCGCAGCGCCGCCTCGGTGCCGATGAAGCCGAACACCAGCATCATGGTGATGCAGGACAACACGCTGAGCGCCAGCGTGCCGGGCATGAAGGACCAGTCGGTCCCCATCACATAGGTCATCACCCCCCAGCTTGCCGCGGTGCCCACTGCGCCCGCCAGCAGGCCGGCGGCGGCGCCGAGCAGGCCGAACTCCACCATCCAGGCGGTGCGGATCTGTCGGCGGGTGGCGCCCAGCGTCTTCAACACCACGGCCTGCCTTATGCGCCGCTGCTGCCCGGCCGCCACCGCGCCCACCAGGACCAGCGCGCCGGATGCCAAGGTGAGCGAGCCGGTGGCGGCCAGCGCGCCCCCGATCTGCTCCATCAGGCCCGAGACCGCGGCCAGCACCTCAGCCACCGCGATGCCGGAGACATTGGGCAGCGCATCCGTCACCCGCCGCAGCAACCCGGCGCGGGCGGCGGGCTCGGCGCGCACGGTGGCGATAGGGGTGTGTGGCGCGCGGGCGAGCAGGCCGGGGCTCGCCACCAGGGCGAAATTGATGCCGAGCGTGCGCCAGGCGATTTCACGCAGGTTCGCCACCTTGAGATCGATATCGCGACCGAGCAGGTTGATGCGGATCACGTCGCCGAGCTTCACTCCCCAGCCG
>CAIWAJ010000655.1:0-2349 GCA_903910565.1 uncultured Rhodospirillales bacterium | reverse complement strand
CAGGCCCGGCAGAATGGGGCTAGATTCAACTTTGACGGGCATGCGCTTCCGGGATCTGATGGGATCGGCTTCAACAACCAAATCCTACATTATATCAGCGGCTTGTCCCATGCCCGTCAGCCACTCGTGAATTATCCGGGTTAGGTCAGGAACGAAGCACTTCCTTGCTTTGCCGACTGCCCTGCGGACCGCGGACGGTGGCCTTTCTTTCTTGCGCCGGTGGGAGCAATCTCGAAGACAATTTCGGGCGGGGAGGATCCATGGCATCGGTGCGGGCGACGGTCGGGTTCATCAATGCAGCGCATAGTTTGACCCATTATAGCCTGTTGATCCTGCCGACGGCGGTGCTGGCGATGGCGCGGCCGGGAGGCGGATTCGGGGCGGAATACGGGCCGATCCTGGCGCTGGCGACTGGCGGGTTCGTGCTCTACGGGTTGTTCGCGCTGCCGCAAGGCTGGCTCGCGCAGCGGGTCGGGCGGCGCAATTTGATGACCGCGTTCTTCTTCGGCGCCGGGCTGTCAATGATCGCATCCGGCTTCGCCGCGACCCCAATGATGCTGGCGTTGACGCTCGGGGCGACCGGGCTGTTCGTGGCGATCTACCATCCCGTGGGCACTGCGCTGCTGGTGGAGGTCTCGGGTGACCAGCCGGGCAGGGCGATCGGACTGAACGGGGTTTTCGGCAATGTTGGCGTGGCGCTGGCGCCGATGATGACGGCGTTTTTCGCCGCCCAGGCGGGCTGGCAATGGGCGTTCATCGTGCCTGGCATCGCCTGTGCGCTGCTCGGTGTGTGGTGGGTGCGGTTGCCGGTGAGCGATGGCAAGGTGACGAAGTCGGCGCGGCCGTTCCCCAAAATTCCGCCCGCGATTGTGCGCCGGGTGGTGATCGTGCTGCTGGTGATCGCGGCCGTGTCGGGTTTGGTGTTCAACGCCTTCACCCTGCTGATCCCCAAGCTGATGCAGGAGCGGCTGGCCGGCGACCCCGCGCTACTGCCGCTGGCCGGCGTGGCCGCCACCGTTGCCACCTTATGCGGGGCGGCCACGCAGTTGACGGTGGGGCGGTTGATCGACCGGATGACATTGAAGCGGCTGTTCATGCCCTTCGCGATCGTGCTGATCCCGGCGCTGCTCGGCCTGGCCTTGGCGCCGGGATGGCTGGTGTTGCCATTCGCCGGGGCGGTGGCGGCCGTGGTGTTCGGGCAGGTGACGGTGAACGAGACGATGACGGCGCGCTATATTTCGCCGGAACTGCGCACCAAGATGTATTCGATCCGGTTTTTTGTCGGCTTCCTCGGCAGCGCCGCGGCGCCGGGGATCATCGGCTACCTGCATGAGCGGACCGGCAATCTGGCGGCCTCGGTGCTGGTGCTGGCGGGCTTCGCGCTGGTGACGCTGTGTTGCGCGCTGGCGTTTCCCAACCGGCGCGAGGAACTCGCCCCCGAGCTATGGGAGCGAGCCGAGCCCGCGGCGGTGCCGGTCGCGGCGGAATAGCAGGCGTGGTTTGACTTCGGATTGCCGGACACCCACATCCACGACATGAACCGTCGCGCCCTTCTCGGCATTGCCGCCACGCTGCCCTTCACCGCCCCCTTGTTTTCAAGAGCTTGGGCCGCCGCCCCGCCGCTCGGCGCGCAGGATCGCGCCGATATAGCGAGGGTGGAACGCTATCTGGACACGTTGAAGACGCTGAAATCCCGCTTCCTGCAAATCGCTCCGGACGGCACCACGTCCGAGGGCAATGCCTGGCTGGCGCGGCCGGGCCGGCTGCGCTTCGAATACGATCCGCCGACGCCCTTCCTGCTCGTCGCGGGGCATGGGGTGGTGATGTTCCATGACCGCAAGCTGCAGCAGACCAGCAGCTTCCCGATTTCACAGACACCGCTCGGTATCCTGCTCTCCGAGCAGACCAAGCTCTCGGGCGACGTGACCGTGAGTGCCGTGGCGCGCGAGCCCGGGCTGTTGCAACTCAGCCTGTTCCGCACGGCGAGCCCAGGCGACGGCAGCCTTACTCTCGGGTTCGCCGATAACCCGCTGGCGTTGCGGCAATGGTCGGTGATCGACGCGCAGCGGATGGAGACGCGGGTGACGCTGTTCAACATCCAGCTCGGCGAGCGCTTCGATGAGAAGCTGTTTGACGTGACGGACCCGCGGACTAACCCTAATGGCGGGCCAGGGCGTTAGACGGGGGTGCAAAGGGGCAGGTAAGCCGATCTTTTTGTGAACAAAAAGATCCAAAAAACTTTTCGCTCTTATTGCGTCATCTGTTGAGATCTGCGATTCTACTCCCCGGCGTCAGGGGAACATCTCAGGTATGGACAAAGTGGCGTTTGGGCGGTGGCTTGCCGGGATT
>CAIWAJ010000654.1:0-1964 GCA_903910565.1 uncultured Rhodospirillales bacterium | reverse complement strand
CGGCTCCCGGTTTGGCCGACTAGAGATAGGGGTGGATCGGCGGATTGGCCAGGGCCGGATCAGCCGGCATCGGCGCTCGCGAAATCCACGAGGTCCGCCCCTTCCTGCACCATGTCGCCCACTGAGCAGCGCACGGCCGCAATGGTGCCGTCCCTGGCTGATGTGAGGGACATCTCCATTGTCATCGCCTCCAGCACGATCAGCGACTGCCCGCGCGCGACGACGTCACCGGGCTGCACCAGCACGGAGGTGATCCGCCCGGGGATCGGCGCAAGCACATGGTCCGCCCCCGGCGGCGCGGCGCGCGGCGGTGCCAGTGGGTCGAGTGGGGTGATGGCAACGGTGCGGCCGGAGACCAGCACGGTGAGGGTCTCGCCCCCGCTGAACGCGTCGGCCACGATGGTGACGGGGAGGGTCGCGTCATCCAGCCGCAGCAGGCCGCCGGTGAGGCGGCCGAGATGGCGCTCGCCATCCCACCCAAGCTGCCAGTCCTCGCCCGCAGGGGTGGCGCGAACGAGAATGGTCGCCTCACCGCAGAGCAAATGCATGTCCACCGCGCCCGGCAGGTTCATCCGCCAGGCATCGGTGGCGCTCCACGGGGATTGCGGCTCGGCATCGGGTGTCGCGGCGTGCTGCGCCAGCACGTGCAGCGCGGCGGCGGCGATGGCGGCGGCGGGCGGCGTGGTGTCGAGCGCCAGCAGATCGGGGTGGCGGGCGATGAAGCCGGTGTCGAAATCCCCGGCCGCGAAGTCCGCGTCGGCAGCGATGGCGGCGAGCAGCGCGAGGTTGGTCTGCACGCCCACCACCGCGCTATCGGCTAGCGCCGCGCGCAGCCGGGCCAAAGCGGTGGCACGGTTGGCACCATGCACGATGATCTTGGCGATCATCGGGTCATAATCCGGCGTGATGGCATCGCCCGTCCGCACCCCCGCATCCACCCGCGCCGCCGCCGGCAAACCGAGATACGCCAGCCGCCCGACGGAGGGGAGGAAGTTGCGCGCGGGGTCCTCGGCGTAGAGCCTTACTTCGATCGCGTGCCCGCCAATCGCCAGTTCATCCTGGCGCAGTGGCAAAGGCTCCCCGGCGGCAACGCGAAGCTGCCACTCCACCAGATCGACTCCGGTGATCGCCTCGGTGACCGGATGCTCCACCTGCAGGCGGGTGTTCATTTCCATGAAATGGAACCCCTCGCCCTCCACGATGAACTCCACCGTGCCGGCGCCGACGTAACCCACGGCCCGCGCCGCCGCCACCGCCGCCGCGCCCATGGCGTCCCGCATGGCCGGGGGCATGAAGGGGGCCGGGGCCTCCTCGATGATTTTCTGGTGGCGGCGCTGCACCGAGCAGTCGCGCTCGAAGAGATGCACCGCATTCCCAAGCGTGTCGGCAAAGACCTGGATCTCGATATGGCGCGGCCGGGTGAGGTAGCGCTCGATCAGCACCCGGTCATCCCCGAAGGAGGAGGATGCCTCGCGCTGGGCGCCGGCCAAAGCGGCGGCGAAATCCTCTGGCCTTTCCACCACTCGCATCCCCTTGCCGCCACCGCCGGCCGAGGCCTTGATCAGCACGGGATAGCCGATCCGCCCCGCCTCGGCCGCCAGCAGCACCGGGTCCTGATCCGCCCCGTGATAGCCCGGCACCAGCGGCACCCCGGCCTCCGCCATCAACGCCTTCGCCTCGGACTTGCCGCCCATCGCGCGGATGGCGGAGGCGGGCGGCCCGATGAACACCACGCCGGCTTCCGCGCAGGCTTCCGCAAACCCGGCATTCTCGGACAGGAACCCGTAGCCCGGATGGATCGCCTCCGCACCCGACCGCGCGGCGGCAGCCAGAATCGCCGGGATATTCAGATAGCTCTCCCGTGGCGCCGCCGGCCCGATGCGATAGGCCTCATCGGCCATCTCGACATGCAGCGCACTTGCATCGGCGTCCGAGTAGACGGCGACGGTGGCGATGCCCATGCG
>CAIWAJ010000653.1:0-3351 GCA_903910565.1 uncultured Rhodospirillales bacterium | reverse complement strand
GGAAACTTTTTTTCTCAAGGAAGCAAGTGCTCCTTTTTTGAAAAAAAGGAGCAAAATACTTTTTCCCGCATGACGCGCACCGCTGCCAACCATCCCCCCTCCGTACCCCAACGGCATGGATGGATCAGAAAGTTTTTTTGGTTCTTTTTGTTCACAAAAAGAACACCTTACCTGCCCAATGACAGCAAACCCTTCGTTGCAACGCCGCCGCGCCCAGTGGCGCGCGGGGCAGCCGGTGTCACGGTCGTCGGTCAGCTCTGCCCGGGCGGTCTCCGGGCCCGGGCGATGGCGCCGATTTTCGCCGCGATCTGCTCGGGCGGCAGGATGAAATCGACGTAGCCGCTGGCGATCGCCGTGCCCGGCATGTCCGGATGCGCGGCGGTCTCGGGCAACTGGGCGATGGTGATACCACCGACGTCGCGGATGCCACCGAGCGCGTCCGCCCCGTCGCCATCATAGCCTGACACGATGACCGCGATCAGCTGGCCATGCCAGTGCGCGGTCAGTGAGCGGAGAAACACGGTGATGACGTCGGACCAGCCGCGCGGTTTTGAGGTGGGGCGCAGCTCGAAGGTGCCGTCGCGCACATGGAGATCGTGATTGGTCGGGATGATGTAGACGTGGTTGGGCTCGACGAGCAGGCCCTGGGTAATCAACGCCACCGGCATTTTGGTGTAGGCCGGCAGGATCTCGTGCAACTGGGTGGCGACGCTGCGCAGGTGGTTAACGATGACGATGGCGGCGCCGGTATCGGTCGGTAAGTTCCTGAGGAGGCGGATATACGCGGCCAACCCTCCGGCTGACCCCCCCACGCAGACGATCGGGAAATCGCTGTCTCGGCCGTGTGGCCGGTGCTGGCTGGAACGTTCATGCTGGCCCACCTCGAAGACTCCCCGCCCCGACAGAGGCGCGCAACGCTACGCTTCGGCAGATCTCTCAGTCAGCTTCGGAATTCACGCAGGGCTGCGCGTCTCGGGCCGGGCTGGTACCGGCTGTTCACGGATCCAGCGCTTCCAACCGCTCCTCCAACGCCCGCTCGGCGGCCGAGCCGGGGGCCAGTTCACCGTTCGCCGGCGCGGGCACCGCGGCATCGGCAATCCGCAACGCGGCCGGGCGTTGCTCGATCGAAAGGGCGGCGAGTGCCTTCGCGGCGGCGGCGCGGTCTTCGCTCGCGCCATCGGCGGTCACCTTCGCCGCGAGGTCCTTCATCACGATATCATAGGCCTGCTCGATCGGCGGCATGGCGAGGGTTTCCTTGGCGTCAAGGACGGCCTGCAACCCGGTTGGCTCGCCCCCGATCATGCCCTCGGAGGCAGCGACCGAGAGTTGGCGCGCGTCCTGTTCGAGCGCGTCAAGGACGTCGCTCTTTTGCCGCTTCGAAAGCATGGGGTCGATCACCACCTCCCGTGGCGATTCAAACGCCGCGTGCGGTTTCGCGAGCTTTTCCTGCTTCGTCGTCCGATCGTCCATGCCCGTATTATCCTCTGAAAAGATGCCGTGAACGCGCGGGAATGACCCGGTGCCGCGGGCCGGTCAGTGCCCGAACAAGGGCCGCCGCCCCGGCATCGGATGGGCCTCCGGGAGCGGCGCTTCGTCTGGCTCGGGCTCTTCGGTGTCTCCGGGAGCGTCAGCCGCCCCGGGCAACGGCAGCGGCTCGTCCTGAATCTCGGTCGGTTTGCTCTCAGGCATGGAGCCTCCGGTTGCTCATCGGCGTCTTCCCCAAGGGGAGGGAGGCTCCCGGAAGCCGCCCGGCGACGCCCCTTGGGGCGGGCCGGGCGGCGGTGCGGTCAGGAGTTGCTGACGTACTTGTATTCCGGCGCGGCCTTGAGGTCGGCCGCCGTGGTCTCCATCGTGGCGTGCCACTTCTTGTCGCTGGCGGTGTATCCGATCTTGATCGCCGCGGGGCGGATGGCAACGTAGTGATCGCCCATGCCGAGGAAGCCACCGACGCCGACGATATAGGCCTTCACGCCGTGCGCCCCGAAAGCGATGTCCTTGATGGTGCCGATCTTCTGGTTGTTGGCGCTGTAGATATCGAGGCCCACCAGCTTGGAACTGAGGTCCTCGTTGACGGGAATGTCGGCGAACATCCCGCTCGGCGCCGGCTTGGCATCGGGCGACTGCGCGTCGGCGGTGGTAAAGATCATCATGGAACCATGCTCCATGATCACGCTTACCTGGTCGCCGGCCTTGTCCTTGGCCTGAATGAAGAAGGACTCGGGGATCACCTTTACGTCGGTGAAACCGGACGCCGTGAGTTTGTTGGTGATTTGCTGGGTCATATTGACGTTGTCGGCGGTGGCGGCTTTTGCCGGCTGGGCCAGGGCAGGCGGTGCCACGGTGGCGGTGGTTGCGTCGGTCGCCTTCGCCGGCGCTGCCACCGCGGCCGGCGCTGCGGCGGCACCCGGAACGGGTGTCACGGGCGTCTGCGCGAAGGCCAGTGTGGAGACGCCCATGGTCAGGGCGGCAAGTACGATGGTCGAGCGAGCCATTTTGAAATTCCAGTATTGTTCCGCGGATCCGGGGGGCCCGCTGGCGCCGGTGATAACGGACGCCACAGGCCATCATCAGGCCCGGATTCTACTCACGCCACCACGCGCCCTGGTGTCGCGCGCGGACCAGCCGTCTGGCCTGGGGCACTGGAACCCCGGCGCGCGGTTGTGCGGCCAGATCGATCAGTGAGGCCGGACAGGCGGCGGATCGGCGCGTGTCAACGCCGTTCCGCCGCCATGGTCCAGCGCGGTATGGCCCTTACAGGCTCGCCAGCGCCTCGTTCAGCGTCGCGCTCGGGCGCATGGCGGCCGAGGTCTTGGCGTTGTCGGGCTGGTAGTAGCCGCCGAGATCCTGCGGCTTGCCCTGGGCGGCGATGAGTTCGCCTTCGATTTTCGCCTCGTTGGCCGAGAGCTTGTCGGCCAGCGGCTTGAAGCGCACTGCCAGGGGGGAGCTGTTGTCGCGCGCCGCGAGCGCCTGGGCCCAGTAGAGCGCCAGGAAGAAATGGCTGCCGCGGTTGTCGATCTCGCCGACGCGGCGGGCGGGGGAGCGGTTGTATTCGAGGATCTTGCCGTTCGCCTCGTCCAGCGTCTCGGCCAGCACCTTCACTTCCGCATTCCCTGAGACCTGGGCGAGGTGCTCGAGCGAGGCGCCGAGGGCGAGGAATTCGCCGAGCGAATCCCAGCGCAGGTAGCTCTCTTCCTGGAACTGCTCGACATGCTTCGGCGCCGAGCCGCCGGCGCCGGTCTCGAACAGCCCGCCGCCGGCCAGCAGCGGAACGATGGAGAGCATCTTGGCCGACGTGCCGAGTTCCATGATGGGGAACAGGTCGGTCAGGTAGTCGCGCAGCACGTTGCCGGT
>CAIWAJ010000652.1:0-4760 GCA_903910565.1 uncultured Rhodospirillales bacterium | reverse complement strand
TACCGCCCTCGTGCTGTGGCCCACCGTCCCGACGCCGCATATCCTGCTCTGGCTGCTCTTCATGCTCGCCGTCGGCGTCATCCGCCTGCGCGCCTCCGCCCGCGTCACCACCGCCGCCGCCTCCGCCGACCTCATGACCCTCGATCGCCAGACCGTCCTGATGGTCCACCTCTCCGCCATCAACGGTCTCGTCTGGGGTGTCCTCGGGAGCATCCTCGTCCCGCTCGACGAGGTCGAACTGCGCGCCTTCACCGCCGTCATCGTCGTCGGCATGGCCGCCGGCGCCGTGGTCTCCCATGCCGCCCTCCCCGCCGCCGGCCGCCGCTTCGTCATCGCAGCCCTCCTCCCCGGCGCAATCTCCTACCTCGCCGGCCCGCTCACCCGCACCAACGTCGCCCTCGCCGTGCTCAGCCTGGTCTACACCGGCGCCCTGTTCGCCTTCCTCCGCGGAACCGCCGCCGCCTTGGTAGAAGCCGTCAGCGCCCGCCTCAACAACGAGCACCTGGTCGCCGAAATCGCCGACAGCAACGCCCGCCTCACCGCCGCCATCGCCGCCGCCGAAGCCGCCAGCGAAGCCAAATCCGCCTTCCTCGCCACCATGAGCCACGAAATCCGCACCCCCCTCAACGGTGTGCTCGGAATCGCCGGCACCCTGCTCGACACCCCGCTGACCCCCGATCAGGCCGAAGCCGTCACCGCCATCCGCAGTTCCGGCGATACCCTGCTGCGCCTCCTCAACGACATCCTCGATTTCTCCCGCCTCGATGCCGGCCGCATGCAACTCGAGGAAATCCCCTTCGCCCCCGCCCTCCTCACCGAGGACACCACCAGCCTGCTCTCCGCCCAGGCCGCCGCCAAAGGCCTGACACTCAAGGTGATCACCGACCCCGACCTCCCCGCCGCCGTGCTGGGGGATCCCGGGAGGGTCCGCCAGGTGCTGCTCAACCTCATCTCCAACGCGGTAAAATTCACCGAACACGGTGGCGTGACGGTCCGGGTCGAACGCCGCCCCGACGCCCAGGGCCTCGCCGTCCTCCGCTGGACCGTCGAGGACACCGGAATCGGCATCCACGAGGACCGCGTCGCCCATTTGTTCACCGAATTCACCCAGGCCGACGCCTCGATATCCCGCCGCTTCGGCGGTACCGGCCTCGGCCTCGCCATCAGCCGCAAGCTGGTCGAGGAAATGGGCGGTGCCATCGCGGTGCGCTCGCGCCTTGGCCAAGGTACCGAGTTCGTCATCACCCTCCGCCTCGCCGTCACCACCCCGGTGGCCGCGCCCGCCGATCCCACATCGGATGCCTCGCAGGACCTCACCCGCCTGCTCACCGCCCTCGGCCGCCCCGCCCGCGTGCTGTTCGCCGAGGACAACGCCACCAACCGCTTCGTCGCGCTGCGCATGCTCCGCGGCTTCAACCTGCAGATCGACGCCGTCGGTAACGGGCTCGAGGCCGTGCAGGCCGCCACCGCCCTGCCCTATGACGTGATCTGCATGGATCTGCGGATGCCCGAGATGGACGGGCTCACCGCCACCCGCGAAATCCGCCGCCGCGGTGGCGCACTCGCGACGATCCCCATCGTCGCCCTCACCGCCAACGTGCTGCCCGAGGATGTCACCGCCTGCTACGAGGCGGGGATGACCGGCTTCGTCCCCAAGCCGATCTCACGTGAAATCCTGGTCGGCGCCCTCGCCGCCAGCCTGGGCGGTGGCCAGATCGGCATCGCCAACCGCAACGCCGACCCTTCCGTGATCGATGAGGAGGCCCTCGCTCAGCTCCGGAGCGATATCGGCGCCGAGACGGTGACCAGGCTCCTCGGCCGCTTCGCCGACGAAACCCGCGCCCGACTCGCCCGCATCGCAGACCCAACGCTGAGCCAGTCCGCCCTGGCCGATGAGCTGCACGCCTTGAAGGGGGTCGCCGGGACCGTCTGCGCCGCCCAGCTCTCCGCCCGCGCCGATGCCCTGCAGCACATGGTCCAACGCGGCGTGGCGCTCACCGCCGATGATCACACCGAGCTGGAATCCGCCTTCACCGCGTGGAGCGCCGCGATCGCCGGCCGGCAGGAGGCCTGAGCGGGACGCTCAGTGCGTCCAGTTCTCCGGCCGGTCATTTCGGAAATTATCCGCATAGGCCTTGGGCTTGATCCGCCTGATCTGCGGGAGCTCCACCGCATAGGGCACCTCGTTGCGCTCGGCATAGGCCACCGCCTCCGCCTCGCTGTCGAACTTCAGCCGCACCTGCGCCTGGGTGTCGTTGCTGCCGATCCAGCCCATCAGCGGGTCGGGCTTGCGGGGAGCGGATTGCTCGAATTCCAGGATCCACTCATGCGTGCCGGCCTGGCCGGACTGCATGGCGTTCTTCGGTTGCTGAAAAATCCGCGCTTTCGCTGCCATCGCTCTCAATCCCTTGACATGGTCGGGGCGGCCGGACTCGAACCGGCGGCCTCGTGTACCCAAAACACGCGCGCTACCAGGCTGCGCCACGCCCCGAACCCGCGGGAACCTATGGGCGCGCGCCCGCTAAAGCAAGCGCTACGGTGCATTGCCGAAAATACGCTGCAACACCTTGTCGCCGACGCGGATATCCAGCCGCTCCGCCGTACCCGCCGCCAGCTCCAAAGTGCCGCGCACCGGCCCTCGGCTGTCGATCGTCGCCAGCGATTGCGGGACCGTGCGTTCGGCGATGCTGCGGATGGTGCCGTCCTCGTTGATGAACAGCATGTCGAGACTCGAGATCGTATTGCGCATCCACATCATCGAGGCCCGGGGTACGCCCCAGTCGAACAGCATGCCGCCATCGGCCGGCACGCTGGGGCGGAACATCAGCCCGGTGGTCTGCTGGTCCGGCGTGATCGCCATCTCCACCATGAAATCATGCCGCTTGTCGCCGCGGGTGACGATGACGAGTTTTTCCTTCGGCAATTCCGGCTGCGGCCCGGTTTGGGCCCGGGCGGCGGTGGCGAACAGCACGAGAGAGGCGATGAGGGAGCGGCGGGGGATCATGCGGATACCAGGTCCTTCCGGGCCGAGGCGGCGAGGTCGCGGATGATATCACGAATCGGCCCGGTGCGAGGAGGGTCCACCAGCGTGGTGAACCAGTGCTCCGGCGGATTGCGCCCGGCCGCGCGATGATAGGGCACGCCGCGCAGCACAGCCTCGGCCGTCGGCGGGAGGCGATCGGGGATAGCGATGTCGTTCAACCCCGCCCAGATACCGGCCCAGCAACGCCCGGTGGTGAAGGGGTTGTAGCCCCCGCCCCCCGTGACCACCAGGCGGGGCGCGAGGTCCCGCAGGGCGGATGCGATTCCGCGATGGACGTTGTTGGAGAGCGACAGCTTCGCCAGCGGATCCTCCTCCAGCCCATCGGCGCCGGCCTGCAGCATGATCGCCTCCGTCCGCCGGGCCCGGATCAGCGGGAGGATCGCATGCACCATCAAGTGCCGCATCTCGCTGTCGTTGAACCCCGCGGGAACCGGAAAATTCCGCGCCGCGCCGCCGGCCCTGTCGTCGGCCGCGCCGGTGAAGGGCCAGCGCTTTTCCTCGTGGATGGAGATGGTCAGCACTCGGCCGTCGTCATGGAAGGCGTCCTGCACCCCGTCGCCGTGATGGGCGTCGATGTCGAGGTAGACGATGTTGGTGAGGCCCAGGTCGAGCCATTCCATGATACCGAGCACGGAGTCGTTGAGGTAGCAGAAGCCGCTGGCCCGATCGCGCCGCCCATGATGGGTGCCCCCGCCGGGGACGTGCACGATGCCGCCCTCGGCCACCAGCCGCGCCGCCAGCATCACCCCGCCGGCGGAGGTGGCGGGGCGGCTGAACACTTCGCGATAGACCGGGTTGCCGTCGGCGCCGATGCGGTACCGCGCCCGTTCCTCCGCGCTCACCGCCTGCGCCGCCTCCGCCCGGCGGAGGGCCGCGATGTAGTCGGGGTCATGGAAGCGGGTCAGCGCCTCGATGCTGGCCATCGGTGCGTCGTGATAGCGCGTCGGGTCGAGCCAGCCCATGGCGCGGATCAGGTCGGTGCAGACCGAGACGCGGGGAACCGCCAGCGGGTGTTTCGGGCCGTAGCTGGAGCGGCGGTAGATCTCCGAGCCGATGTAGCGCGGGGAGCCCACCGCTACTCGAAGATCTTCACGTACTCGTAGTCCCCCGGCTTGCCGTCGATCCCGGTCTTGGGCGGCGCGATCCAGGAGGCGTATTCCCCCACCTTGTGCACCGGCTGCATCAGCGCGGCGATGAAGGCGGCATCGGCCGCGGTGGGCAGGAACTCGTCCCGCCGTGCCGCCCACTCTTCCGCCGTGAGGATATTGCCGGCGGGATCGGTCTCGATCCCCGCGAATTCGCCGATGTGCCGGTTATGCGCCTGGTGCGGCAGGCTAAGGCGGACATCGAGTCCGGCCCGCTCGATCACCTTGTTCCAGCGGCCGACGCCGCCAATCGTGTCCGAGATGAAGTCATCGCGCAGCCGCATGTTAAGCGCCGAGAGCGCCGGCACCTGCTGCTCGACAATCTGCCCGTCGATGCAGCGCAGCACCGGATAGGTCGCGTCCAGCAACTGATGGTCGTCGGTCAGCTTGTCCTCGCGATAGCGGCCCTTAATGCCGGAATTGAATGCGTTGGCGGCATTGGTGGAGATCTCATTGCCGAACAAATCGAGCGTCAGCGAATAGTGCAGGTTGATCTTGCGCTGGATCAGCGGGAGATCGATCGCGCCCAGCGCCCGCACCGCCGCGGGGTCGCTCACCCCATGCCTCCGCAT
>CAIWAJ010000651.1:0-2432 GCA_903910565.1 uncultured Rhodospirillales bacterium | reverse complement strand
TAGACGTCGTTGTTGTAGAGCGAGGTGGCGAGGAAGGCCTTGGGATAGCGCGCGAGATCAACGCCGCGCTTCTTGAGGTCCGCGCCGATCGGGCCGAAGTAGTTGCCGATCAGCGGCGGGATCCACACGTCCATCACGGTCGCGAGGTCGAAATCCGGCGAGCCGGCGACCATCTCGGCGGAGAGCTTCTCGCTCATCGAGCCGAACGGCACGTCGATGAATTCCACTTTGATACCGGTCGCCTCGGTGAAGGCGGGCAGGCGCTTGGCCTGGGCGGCGTATTGCGAGGAGCGCACCACCATCACCTTCACGGTCTGCCCGGCGAAGGGCTTGCCCGGTGTGACCGCGGCGCTGCCGAGTCGCGGCGCTATGGCGATGGCGGCGGCGCCCGTCAGCGTTGCTCGACGTGAAATCCGCATCGATGTTCCCCCAAATTCGGCACTCACCCCTTTGGCGAGCATGCGTGATGGATATTGACTGCGAATGCAAACGGGGCGCAACCCCATTTCACCTGACCGTTGGAAGGTTTGTTGACACGAGGGCGGGCTCGCTCATTGTAGGTATCGATCGGTAATTTGGTCGTATTGGAGGGCAGGTGACGGCGGGGAAGGGAGCGGGCATGCGGGGAGGCGCACGGGTCACCTCCTATGATGTCGCCAGGCTCGCCGGTGTTTCGCAGTCGGCCGTGTCACGCGCGTTCAGTGAGGGGGCATCGATCTCGCAGGAGATGCGAACCCGCATCCGCCGAGCGGCCATCGAATTAGGCTATGCCCCCAGCAACATCGCCCGCGCGCTGATCACCAAACGCTCCCGGTTGATCGGCGTCGTGGTGACCCGCAATACCGCGCGGAACAACCCCGATATCCTGTTTCACCTCGGGCAAAGGATCCAGGACGCTGGGAGCCGCATGCTGGTCTTTACCCTGCCGAGCGACAATGCCAGCGATACCATCCTACCGGATCTGCTTGCCTACCACGTCGACGGGGTCATCGCCGCGACCAGCATATCCGAGGAGGCGTTGGCTGCCTGCGCCCGGCATCGGATTCCCGTGGTACTCTATAACCGGCAAGGCCCGGCGGCGGCCGTGGCATGTGACCATGCCGCAGGCATGCGCGCGCTGATCGATCACCTCGTCCGTGTCGGCACTCGGACCCCGGCGTTTGTTGCCGGGCCCTTAGAGGCGCCAGTGAGCGAGCAGCGGATGCGCGGTGCACGCGACGCCTTCGCTTCCCACGGTATTGTGCTACTGCCACAGGTTCATTCCGATTATTCGCATGAGGGCGGGCGTCAGGCGGCGGCGCGCATTTTTGCCACGAACCGGCCCGACACTATCGTCTGTGCGAATGACAGCATGGCCCTCGGCGTCATGGATGCATGCCGCCATGACCTTGGGCTGCGCGTCCCGGACGACGTTGCCGTTGCCGGCTTTGACGACATCGCGCAGGCGGGATGGCCTTCCTACGCGTTGACCACCGTGGCGCAGCCGATCGAGGCGCTGACCGAGGCGGCGGTCCGATTCGTGGTAGAGCTCGTCGAGGGGAACACAATCACGCAGGACACCAGATTGATGCAGCCGCGCCTGATCATGCGGGGATCAACGCCGAAGCCTGCGTGATACGGCGCCCGTATTACGGCAAAGCGTAGGCGCGCAGTTTTCCGTCATTTGCCGCGAAGAACACGCGGCCGTTGACAACGATCGGGGCGTTGTTCACCGGCGCCTTCACATTCGTGGAATGCCAGAGTGTTTGCCCCGCGCTGATACCATTGCCGGATCTCAACGCCACGGCGAAGACGCCAGCCGTGAGTGGGGTGTAGGATGACGAAAAGCCGACGCCGAAGAAGGCCATGCCGTTGGCTACCGTCACTGACGTCAATCGCGTGCCCGGGCCGATGATGTTTGTGCCGGTAGGTGTGCTGTTGGTTTGCCACGCCAGGCTCAGCGAGCAGTCCGATGCCACCTTCAGCGCATTCAGGCCGCGGGAGAAAGGAGGCGGCGGGGCGGCGCCGTAATCGAATGTCGTCAGCAGCAAAAGCTGCGAAACCGGATCGAAGGCGACTGCGCCGAACGAGAGGTCCGGTGACGCCGCCACCGGATATGCGCTCACCTTGTAAAGGCTACGCGGGGTGGTCTTGGAGATCTCCGGAACATACAGCGTGCCCCCCTTGCGGACCACCGGGACGAGCTGCCGCGGACAGGCGCTGGGGTCGATCGGCACTGGCGTGGAGCCGAAGTCCTCGTCGCCGCCGAGGTTCGCGGGCTGCCACGTCCAGTCGACCGCCGAGAGATCGGGACGGGCAGCGAAGACCGAGAGAAGTGGCTCGGTTTCTCGCTACAGCGTTTCGGTTCCGTTAGGTGGATCGCCTGCCGGTTGATACGCACGTTTTGCTGCTGGCGTGGTGGCGCGCAGGGCGGGCGTAGCCCAACCGGAGCG
>CAIWAJ010000650.1:0-3782 GCA_903910565.1 uncultured Rhodospirillales bacterium | reverse complement strand
ACCTCGGCTGGCGTAGAACCATCGAAGCCCTCCCGAAAGCGCCCGCACCCAACCTATGGATCATGGCAGCTGCCGGATTGGGACCGTATCAACAAGCAACACAATAAGAGCGAAGTTTTTTGCTTCTTTTTTTCAAAAAAGCAGCGTTTGCTTGCCTCCTGTGAGCGTGCGGCGCGCGATGCGGGTTGCCGCCTGGGGTGTGCTGCCCAATATAATGTGGCTCAGCTATAGTGACCGTTCAGTGACCTCCAGCCCAAGGCGACCGATGCCAGCCCCCGAGTGGGAAATCCCCGCGAACCTGCAGCCCGACCCCTCCGACTATAATTTTGACCTCGACCGCGCGCTGCGTTCGGTGGTCGGCCTGCGCGCCAATGTGCCGGCCGACGCCTTCACCGCGGGCACGCTGGGCACCGAGCGCCAGGGCAATGGCGTGATCATCCGTGGCGACGGGCTGGTGCTGACGATCGGCTACCTCATCACCGAGGCGGAGACGATTTGGATCATCACCGCCGATGGGCGCGCGGTGGCAGGCCATGCGATCGCGTTTGACGGCACCACCGGCTTCGGCCTGGTGCTGGCGCTCGGGCCGCTAGGGATGCCGGTGATGGAACTCGGCGATTCCGACCAGCTGCAGATCGGGGCCGAGGCGATCATGGCAGCCGGCGGTGGGCGGCAGCATGCTATGGAGACCAAGGTGGTCGGAAGGCAGGAATTCGCCGGCTATTGGGAATACCTGATCGACAATGCGATTTTCGCCTCGCCGGCGCATCCGTTCTGGTCCGGCTCGGCGCTGATCGGCAAGGACGGCAAGCTGCTCGGCACCGGCTCGCTGATCATGCAGCAGGGCGAGGGCAAGCGGCGGACGGACATGAACATGGTGGTGCCGATCGCGCTGCTGCGCCCGGTGCTGGACGAGTTGCTGAGCGCCGGGCGGGTCAATCCGCCGCGGCCGTGGCTCGGCATGTATGCCATGGAGGGCGACAAGGGCCTGGTGGTCGGCGGGTTGTCGGAGAATGGGCCGGCGGCGCAGGCGGGGTTGCAGGCCGGGGACCGGCTGCTCGCGGTGGGGGAGACCGAGATCGCCGATCTGCCCTCGCTGTGGCGCAGCATCTGGAAGACCGGCGGGCCGGGGGTGGTGGTTCCGCTGCGTGTGCGCCGGGAGGGGGATACGTTGAATATTCGCATTACGTCGGCGGATCGCACGGCGTTTTTGCGGCGGCCTAAGCTGCACTAGGAGGGAAGGAAGCGCTTCTTTTTTGAAAAAAAGCAGCAAAAAACTTTAATCCGCTTGCTGTGTACCGCTCCCACCTATCCGCGAAGTGTACGTCAACGGCACGGATGGAACAGAAAGTTTTTTTGGTTCTTTTTGTTCACAAAAAGAACACCCATTTTGCTCTGACCTTTCGGCAGGCTTTCCAATCGACCAGGGGGAGACACCAATGAAAATCATCGACATCCGCTGCGCCACGATCGGCGAAAATCCGATTGTGCGCATCCTCACCGATGCCGGGATCAGCGGCTACGGGCCGGTGGAATTCACCAAGCCGTACATAAAGCCGCATGTGATGCATCTGCGTGCCGCGCTGATTGGCGAGGACCCGACCAATGTGGAGCGGGTGATGCTGAAAATCCGTCAACGCGGGGCCTTCAAGCCCTATGGCGCGGCGGTGAGCGCGGTGGAGATCGCTCTTTGGGATATCGCCGGGCGGGCGGCGGGGGTGCCGGTCTACAAGCTGCTGGGTGGCAAGGTGCGGGACCGGGTGCGGGTGTATAATGGCGGGGTGCGCGAGCGGATGACGCGCTTCGAGCCGGAGGATTTCGCCGCCTCCGTGCGCGCGATGAAGGCGGCGCCGCACGGGTTCACCATCGTGAAGCAGGGGATCGGGTTCCATTCCGGCATGAAGCAGGAGGCGGGATTCCATATCGGCGAGACGCGCCAGAGCCCGTTCCACGGAGCGCTGGATCGGGGGTTACTGACCGAGCGGTCGTTCAAGCACCTGGTGGAATGCGTGGCGGCAATGAAGGCCGAGCTGGGCGACGGGATCGGCCTCGCGCTCGATTGCGGGCCGGGGATGATGGTGCCGGATGCGATCCGCCTGGCGCGGGCGTTGGAGCCCTACAACATCATGTGGCTCGAGGACATGATCACCGGCGACTACATCCCCTATGTCAACGCCGACGTGTATCGCGAGGTGACGAGGGCGACATCGACGCCGATCCATACCGGCGAGCAGATCTATCTGCGGCAGAACTTCAAGGAGTTGATCGAGAAAAAGGCGGTCAACGTCGTCGGGCCGGACCCGTGCGATGTTGGCGGGCTGGCGGAGTTGAAGTGGATCGCCGAATACGCCGATCTGCATGGGATCCTGATGGCCCCGCATGGGATTGCGGATGGGGCGCTCGGGATTGCGGCGCTGGTGCAGGTTTCGGCGGCGCTGCCGGATAATTACATCGCCTTCGAGCTGCCGGCGATCCGGCCGGCTTGGTGGGTCGATATCCTGGAGGGGTTCCCGGACCCGCTGGTGAAGGACGGGTTCATCGAGGTGTGGGACCGCCCGGGCCTCGGAGTCGACTTCAACGTCGGAAAGGCGTCGGCCTACCTTGCGGAGGCCGACAAGGGG
This sequence comes from uncultured Rhodospirillales bacterium, assembly GCA_903910565.1. GTDB lineage: Bacteria > Pseudomonadota > Alphaproteobacteria > Acetobacterales > Acetobacteraceae > CAIYPH01. The sequence continues at coordinate 1,161 of CAIWAJ010000650.1, read as the reverse complement.
TTCTTCGACTGACCTTTACACCTGGTTGCGCGTCACCAGCCGCCCGGCCCGCGCTTCGGTCGCGCCTTGGCCGTGGATGTAGGCGGATTGGCCGTTGATCCAGGTTTCTTCGATGCCATCGGCCGGGAGGGTCGGGTGGTCGAAGTCGGCACGGTCGCGCACGGTCGCGGGGTCGAAGATCACGAGGTCGGCATAGGCGCCGGGGCGGATCACGCCGCGGTCGACCATGCCGAACACTTCGGCGACGCGGCCGGTCATTTTGTGGACTGCGGTTTCCAGGCTGAACAGCTTGAGGTCGCGGCTGTAATGGCCGAGCACTTTGGGGAAGCAGCCCCAGAGGCGGGGATGCGGGAAGCGGTCATGCGGCAGACCGTCCGAGCCGATCATGCTGAGCGGGTGCTGCATGATGCGCTGCACGTCCTTCTCGTCCATCTGGAACAGGATGGCCCCGGCCGGCAGTAGCCGCTCGGCCGCCTCGCGTTGGCTGGTATTCCACTGCTTGGCGATGTCGGCGAGCCAGCGGCCTTCCATTTCCGGATGCGGGTTGGACCAGGCGATTTTCACCGGCACATCCTCGCGCACGCGCGACGGCATCAGCACGGTGGAGCCGGCGTAGTAGGGGTAGACGTCGAAATCGACCTTGTGGTGGGCGCGGCGGCGCTCGATGAGGGCGAGGGTTTCGGTGGAGCGGCCGAAATTCTCGGGCATGGAGCATTTATGGTGGGAGATGACGACGGGCACGCCGGCGGCCTCGCCGATATCCACCGTCTCGTTGATGGAATCGAGCACGAAGGCCGCTTCGTCGCGCATGTGGGAGACGTAGATGCCGCCGGCCTTGCGCAGGGCCTCGGCCACCGCGATCACCTCGGAGGTGGGGGCCTCCATGTTGGGCGGGTAATAGAGGCCGGTGGAGAAGCCTGAGGCGCCCTCGGCGAGGCAGGCGGCGAGGCGGTCGCGCATATGGGCGGCCTCGCGGTCAGTCGCGGCGCGCTGGGTGTCGCCTCCCATGGCCTCCACCCGCAGTGCCATGTGGCCGATCATGGCATAGGTGTTGACCGGCGAGGGATCGCTGGCGAGGCGAGCGGCGTAGTCGCCGAAGCTGTCGAAGGTCCACCAGCTTTCATCGCCCAGCAGGTCAAGCGGCGGGATCGGGCGGGTTTT
>CAIWAJ010000649.1:0-2740 GCA_903910565.1 uncultured Rhodospirillales bacterium | reverse complement strand
GCAGTCCTTCCGCCTGCTCGATGCGCTGGTGGATGCCGGGCTGAACGCCTTCGACACCGCCGACGTCTATTCCGCCTGGGTGCCGGGCAACCAGGGCGGCGAGTCCGAGACCATCATCGGCGAATGGCTGAAGGCGCGAGGGCGCCGGAATGACGTGGTGATCCTCACCAAGGCCGGCATGGAAATGCCCGGCAAGGGCAAGGGCCTCTCCCCCGCCTATCTCGCGCGCGCCGTTGAGGATTCGCTCTCCCGCCTCGGCATCGAGCGGATCGACCTCTACCAGGCCCATCGCGACGACGGCGAAACCCCGCATGCAGATGTGCTGGGCGCCTTTCAGCGCATGATCGAGGCCGGCAAGGTCGCCGCCATCGGCGCCTCCAACTACACGGCGACGCGCTTCAAGGAGGCACTCGCCGCCAGCGCCGCCCACGGCCTGCCGCGCTTCGAGACGATGCAGCCGATGTACAACCTGATGGAGCGCGGCATCGAGGCCGACCTGCTGCCGCTCTGCGCGGCCGAAGGGGTGGGCGCGATTCCCTATTACGCCCTCGCTTCGGGCTTCCTCACCGGCAAGTATCGCGGCGAGGCCGATCTCGGCAAAAGCCCGCGCGGGCGCGGGGTGGCGAAGTATCTCGATGCGCGCGGCCTGCGCGTGCTGGCTGCGCTGGATGCGGTCGCTTTCCGCCATGGCATCACGCCCGGCCAGGCGGCGCTTGCCTGGTTCAAGGGCCGCCCCGGCATGGCCGCCCCCATCGCCAGCGCGACGACGCTGGAGCAGGTCGCCGAACTCGCCCGCGCCGCGACGGTGACGCTGGATGCCACCTGCGCCGCCGAACTCGACGCCGCGAGCGCCCCCACCGCGGCCTGACGCCCGCGCCGCGTACATGCGTCCGCCGCCGGGAGAAGCTGCCCCCGGCGGGGTTCAGGCCCAACGATGCCGGCGGTACATCGGCCGTCCGGCGCTTGCCGCGCCGAAACCTCCGGCGTCGCACCACGCAGCCGCCGTACGCGCGTCGGCCAGATGATCCGCCGCGCCAGCGCACGCCGCCCGGCATCGCCGGCCACGCGCGCCACCTCGGCGGCCATCCCCATCGTCCGCGGATCGGCCCAGAACGCCGGATCGGCCGTCAGCGCCGCATAGCGCTCCGCCGTCGCCAGCTCCCGCTCCACCCGTGCCAGGTGGCGGTGCCCCGCTTGCATCCCGGCCAGCCGCCCCCGCAACCCCGCGATCTTTCGCGAGAGGGCACACTCCACCATCAGGATCAGGCGCAGCACGAGGCGGCGCAAAATCTCCTGGAGGGTGGACGGGGCGGGCGACATCTTGATCTCCTATGTTGGCGTTGAGCCGTGAACATAGAAGGAACTAACGTCGATGTCAAGCGTGCATGACAGAAAAATTTGCATCCAAGTGGCGCAAGGGAAGGAAGCGCTTCTTTTTTGAAAAAAAGAAGCAAAAAACTTTTTTTCCATTGGTGTGTACCGCTCCGCACCATCCGGCCAGCCAAGCCAACGGCAAGGGGCAGCGCTTTCGCGGATCGAAGGCGATCCGCTGTCGCTCCCGTCGCCGCTCCGCTGCGCTGCGCGTCAGAGTTTTTTTGGTTCTTTTTGTTCACAAAAAGAACACGCTTCTGACCATGCTCTTCACCCCTCACACGCATCATGCAGCACCGCCGCCAGCGTCCCGCGCCGCGCCACAGCGATCCGCTCCATCCCGAGCCAGAAGCTGAGCGCCCTTAGCTCCGCGGCGAGTGCGTGGGCGGTGGCGCCGGGCTCCGCGTGATCCTCGATATTGGCGGCGTGGACGTGCAGCACGCGGTCCTTGCGGTCGGCCTTGAGGTCGACGCGGGCGGCGATGCGGTCGCCGTGCAGGAAGGGGAGCACGTAGTAGCCGTCGGTGCGCTGCTCTTTGGGGGTGTAGAGGCCGATGCGGTAGTGGAAGCCGAGGGTGCGCAGCGCCCGGTCGCGCTCGAACAGCAGCGGGTCGAACGGCGAGAGCAGGGCCGCGGCCTCGACACGGCGGGGCGTCTTGGCTTCGTGCCAGAGAAAAGCCTGCGGCTTCCAGCCCTCCACCTCGCAAGGGATGAGTTCGCCCGCCTCGACCAGCTCCTCCACCCGCGGCTTGGCCTCGGGCTTCAGGCGCCAATAGGCCCGCAGGTCGATCTCGGTGGCGACCCCGGTGGCGGCGGCGGCGATGCGCAGCAGGCCGCGCTGCGCCTCGGCGCGATCGGGGATTGGGAGATCGCGAATGGCGGCGGGGATCACGCGCTCCGGCAGGTCATATACCCGCTCGAAGGCGCCGCGCCGGTGGGAGACGCAGAGTTCGCCGATGGCGAAGAGGTATTCGGCGGCCATCTTGCTGTCGGACCAGCCCCACCATTTGCCGGTCGCGCTGCCGCCGCCGGTAAGCTCGGCCGCCGCCAGCGCGCCGCGATCGCGGACCTGGTCGAGCACGCTGGCGATGAATTCCGGGCGCTCATTGGCGAGCTGGGCGGCGAGGCCGACGCTGTATTTGCTGCGGTCCTGCCGGTCCATCCGCCATTGCAGCAGCGGCCAGGTCGCCAGTGGCACCAGGCAGGCCTCGTGCGCCCAGGTCTCGAACATCGCCCGCTTGCGGCCCCCCCCTTGCTGCCCCCACGCGGCGGCCTCGAAATCGGCCATGTCAGAGGCGCCAAGCCGCGAGAAGGGCGGCATCAGATGGGCGCGGGCGAGGATGTTGACGCTGTCGATCTGGAACATGCCG
>CAIWAJ010000648.1:0-2463 GCA_903910565.1 uncultured Rhodospirillales bacterium | reverse complement strand
TTCACGAAGCCGAACTTGGCCCAGCCCTGCGGATCGACGCTGACGGCGGTGCGCAGATAGACCAGCGCATCCTGGAACCCCTCGGGCCCCATGTCCTTCCACCACTCGATATAGCCGGGGTGCCAAGTCTCCAGCGCCTTCTTCAGGCGGGGATCATCGGCGAGGCCGACGTTGTTGGGGATGAGACCGTCGTAATCGACGCTGATGCCGTCGGGCATGGGGGGCTCCTCGGTTACGAAGGGAGGAAGCGTGTTCTTTTTGTGAACAAAAAGAACCAAAAAAACTTTTCATTCCGGTGGGGCGCTCGCTGGCGCCCCACGCTCCGGCGAAAATGGATAAAAGTTTTTTGGTTCTTTTTTTCAAAAAAGAACATTCTTCCTAAACCCTGCTCTTATCATAGATGGGCTGAATCCCCGACCCATACCGCCTGAGCGCCCCATTTTCGCCCACCGCGTTGGGGCGCTGGAACACCCAGTTCTGCCATGCCGTCAGGCGGCCGAAAATGCGGGTTTCCATGGTCTCTGGACCGGCGAAGCGCAGATTGGCCTCCATCGCCGTCAGTGCGTCGGGCGAGAAGGAGGCGCGCTCCTCCAGCAGCAGCCGCACCTCCTGGTCCCAATCGATCTCGTCATAGGCGACGGTGATGAGGCCGGCTTCGTCCGCCGCCTCGGCATCGAGCGGAGTGGCGATCAGGCGCTGGGCCGCGGTGAGCGTCTCCGGCTCGCCCAGGAAGCGGGTGGCGAGGCGGGTCAGGCCATTGGACATCGGGTAGGCGCCGAAATTGAGCGGCGAGAGGGCAATGGTTGCCGGGTTGTTGGCGCCGCGGGAGCCGCTGAACATCACCGCGCGATCGGCGGCGAAGGCGAGTTCGGCGAGCGTGCCGGCGAAGCAGGAGCCGGGCTCGATCAGCACGATCAGGCTGCGGGAGGTAAGGTCGAGCCGCTTCAGCACGCGTTTGAGGTTGTGGCGGATTTCGCGCACCAGCCAGTCTTCCTTGTGCGTCTCCAGCAGCGCGTCGGCGGCAAGCACCGCGGCGGGATCGCCCATGGTTTTCAGCACCAGCAGCCCGAGCGCCCCCTCGTTGAGGCGCAGATGCAGGATGGCGTCGTCCAACTCACGCGCCATGGCGAGCGGCCAGAAATCGGCGCCGGCCGCATGGATGCCGGCGAGGTCGGCGGGTAGCGCCGAGGGGCCGGCGATGGTGATGCTGGCCCGCCCGGCGGCGCGGTCGAGATCGACGCGGACATGGCGATAATCGAGGCCGTCATCCCTGAAGTTCCGGACGAGCGGCGTGAGCGCGATCCCCTTGGCCCCCTCCGGCCGGTCGGAGCGGGCGGCGACTTTGGCCTCCCAGGCCGATGGCGGCACGATCTCGTCCACCAGGCGCCACTCGATTGCCCGCTTGCCGCGCATCCCCTCCTCCTGGGAGCAGAACACGTCGGCGCGGTCCCGGCGCACGCGGCGCTTGTCGGTGAGGCGTGTGAGCCCGCCGGTGCCCGGCAGCACCGCCAGCAGCGGGGTTTCCGGCAGCGAGACGGTGGAACGGCGATCGTCGATCAGCATGATGTGTTCGGCCGTCATCGCGATCTCGTAGCCGCCGCCGGCGCAGGCGCCGCTGACGGCGGCGAGGAAATGCTGGCCGGAATTCGCGGCACTGTCCTCGATGCCCATCCGGGTCTCGTTGGTGAATTTGCAGAAATTCACCTTATGGGCGTGGCTCGCCTGGCCGAGCATGCGGATATTGGCGCCGGCGCAGAAGACGTTGTCCTTGCCCGAGCGCAGCACGACGCAGCGCACCTCCGGGTGCTCGAAGCGCAGGCGCTGCACGGCGTCGGCGAGTTCGATATCGACGCCGAGATCGTAGGAGTTGAGCTTCAGCTCATAGCCCGGCATCAGCCCGCCGGCCGGGTCCACATCCATCACCAGATGGGCGATCGCGCCCTCGCAGCGCAGCGTCCAATGGCGATAGCGGGAAGGCTCGGTCTGGAAATCGATCATGTTCGCCCCCAGGCTCAGCCGCGGGCGACGAAGCGTTCCAGCCAGTGGATGGTGTAGTCGCCGGACTGGAACTCGGGGTCTTCCATGATGCGCTGATGCAGCGGCAGCGTGGTCTTGATCCCGACGACGGCGAATTCCGCCAAAGCGCGGCGCATGCGGGCGATCGCCTGGGCGCGGTCCGGCGCATGCACGATCAGCTTGGCCACCATGCTGTCATAGAAGGGCGGCACCATGTAGCCGGCGTAGAGCGCCGAATCGACGCGCACGCCGAGGCCGCCCGGGGCGTGGAAATGCGTCACCCGGCCCGGGGTGGGCATGAAGGTCTCGGGGTCCTCGGCGTTGATGCGGCACTCGATGGCGTGGCCGTTGAACTTGATGTCGGCCTGGGTGTAGCCGAGCTTCTGGCCGGCGGCGATGCGGATCTGCTCGCGCACCAGGTCGATCCCGCACAGCAGCTCGGTGACG
>CAIWAJ010000647.1:0-1674 GCA_903910565.1 uncultured Rhodospirillales bacterium | reverse complement strand
GCGCTGCATGTGCGCGTCGATAGCCGGGACGTCGCGCCGCTGGCCGGCGAGGGGCTGTCGGGCGCGATGATCGAGGAGATGATGTCGGCCACCGAGAAGGAGAGCGCCGACCGCGCCCATGCCGTGCACGCGATGTTCGACCGCTTCGTCGCCCGCCACCAGGTCTCGCTCGCCGAGCCGCGCGCCGGCAGCACCCATGCCAGCGCGAGTTTCGCCGCGGTGACCGGGCGCGAGGAGGATATCGTCGCCCAGCAGGCCCGCCTCGCCGACCTCACCATCGTGCCGCACCCGCAATCCGAGGATGACGTTTCCTCGTCGGACGCGCTGCACGCCGTGCTGTTCGACAGCGGCCGTCCGGTGATGATCGCCCCGCACGTGCCGACGTCGAGCATCGGCACCCGCATCTGCATCGCCTGGAACGGCACCGCCGAGTCGGCCTCCGGTGTCCAGGCCGCGATGCCCTGGATGCAGCGCGCCGAGGCGATCCGGGTGCTGACCGCCGAGGGCTACCAGCGCCGCGGCCCCGAGGCGCAGGATCTGGCGGAATATCTCGCACTGCATGGCATCAAGGCGGAGGTGGCGACCTTCCTGCCGGTGGAGAAGACGGTGGGGCTCGGGCTCCTGAAGGCGGCGCGGGATTTCGGCTCGGATCTGCTGGTGATGGGCGCCTATTCGCATTCCCGCCTGCGCCAGCTGATCCTCGGTGGCGTCACCCGAGTGGTGCTGGAGAAGGCGGGAATTCCGGTGATCATGAACCGCTGAGCAGTCCAGCCGCGTGTTCGGCGTGAGCGACCCGGCGGTGGAAGCCGCCGTGCGCGCATATGTGAAGCTGATGCGGGCGAGCCGGGCCGTGCAGGCCCGCATCGAGCCGCTGCTGGCCGGCGCAGGTCTCACCGTCACCCAGTTGGGAGTGCTGGAAGCGGTACTGCACAAGGGGCCGCAAACCCAGCGCGCGCTGGGCCGGCTGGTGCTGACGAGTGCCGGCAATATGACGGACGTGATCGACAAGCTCGAATCGCGCGGGCTGGTGGTGCGCGTCGCGGTGCCGGGGGACCGCCGTAGCCTGCATGTCGCCTTGACGGCGGAGGGTCGCGCCCTGATCGAAGGCGTCTTCCCCCGCCACGCCGCCGATATCGCCGCCGCGATGGCTGGCGTGGCGCCCGGCGAGTTCGACCGGCTCGGCGACCTGCTGCGCGCCATCGGGCGGGCCGCGGAGGCCAAGCCCGCCGGTTAGGGCCAGCGCACCTCGGGCGGCAGACTCATGAGGATCGCCTCGACATTGCCGCCAGTTTTCAGGCCGAACAGCGTGCCGCGGTCATGGATGAGGTTGAACTCGACATAGCGGCCACGGCGGACCAACTGGTGCTCGCGCTCCTCCGCCGTCCAGGGCTCGGCCATGCGGCGGCGTACGATGGCGGGGTAGGTCTCGAGGAAGGCGGTGCCGACGTCGCGGGTAAAGGCGAAGTCGGCGATCGCGTCACCGGTGAAGTGGTGATCATAGAAAATCCCGCCGGCGCCGCGCGGCTCCTTGCGGTGGGGCAGGAAGAAGTAGCGGTCGCACCATTCCTTGAACTTTGGATAGTAGGCCGGGTCATGCCTGTCGCAGGCGGCGCGGAAGCCGGCGTGGAAATCCTCCGCGTCGGCGATGGCTTCCATGCTGTCCAGCCGCATCGG
>CAIWAJ010000646.1:0-5094 GCA_903910565.1 uncultured Rhodospirillales bacterium | reverse complement strand
TCCGCTCCCAAGTTTTGCGCCTGGCCACGCCAACGGCAACGAAGTGCCAAAAAGTTTTTTTGGTTCTTTTTGTTCACAAAAAGAACATGCTTCCTTTGCTGATCTTAAAAAAAGCATTTTCAAAACTGCGCGTAGAGGAATGGACTGGCGCGGGACATGCGGAGCAGTGCCAGGAGAAAGAGGGCGAAGCAGGTGGCGGCCCAGGGGAGGGTTGGGCGCCAGCGTATGGGGAGGGGGGCTGGCGTGGTGGGGCCGGGGAGGAGGAGGGGTTCGGGGTGCGTCCATTGGCGCATGTTGGGCAGGAGCAGGACGATGGCGGTGAGGAGCGGGAGGAGGGCGAGGGCGCGGGGGGCGGGGGTGGGGCCGAGTCCGTGCGTGCCGGCCATGGCGGCGTAGATGGTGCCGGCGGTGGCGAAATCAGGGGCGCGGAAGAGGACCCAGCCGGCGATCACGGCGAGCATGGTGGCGGCCCAGGCGAAAGGGCGGGGGAGGGGGCGGGCGGGCCAGGTGTGGTTGAGGGCGAGGAGGGCGCCATGCAGGGCGCCCCAGGCGATGAAGGTCCAACCCGCGCCGTGCCAGAGGCCGGCGAGGAGCATGGTGGCGAGGAGGTTGGCGTATTGGCGGGGGCGGCTGGCGCGGTTGCCGCCAAGGGGGATGTAGACGTAGGCGCGGAGGAAGGCGGAGAGGGAGATGTGCCAGCGGCGCCAGAATTCGATGATGGAGGTGGCGCGATAGGGGCTGTCGAAATTGGCGGGGAGGCGGACGCCGAACATGCAAGAGAGGCCGGCGGCCATGTCGGAGTAGCCGGAGAAGTCGAAGTAGAGCTGGAAGGTGTAGGCCAGCGCGCCGGCCCAGGCGGTGGCGGCGCCGGCGGTGGCGGCGCCGCCGGGGGCGAAGAGGTCGTCGGCGATGGGGGCGATTTCATCGGCCAGGATGATTTTCTTGAACAGGCCGATGGCGAAGACGCTGGCGCCGACGGCGATGCTTTCCGCGGTGGGGCGGAAGCCGGGGCGCTGGAATTGCGGGACGGTTTCGCCATGGTGGAGCAGGGGGCCGGCGACGAGGTGGGGGAACCAGGTGACGAAGAGGAGGTAGTCGGGCGCGCTGGCTTTTCCGGCGCGGCCGGCGGCGGCATCGGCGAGCCAGGCGATCTGGGTGAAGGTGTAGAAGGAGATGCCGATGGGCAGGGCGGCGCGCACGGCGGCGGCGGGGATGGTGGCGAGGCCGAGGGTCTCGGCGGCGAAGGCGGCGTACTTGAACCAGCCGAGGACGGCGAGGTTGGCGGCGACGCCGGTGGGGAGCAGCCAGCGGGGGGCGCCTCGGGCGAGGGCGCGACCGAGGCGGTGGTTCACGGCGACGGAGGCGAGCAACAGGGCGGTGTGGGCGGGGCCGTTGCCGGCGTAGAAGACGAGGGACATCAGAGCGAGCCACAGCGTGGCGGCGCGAGGGAAGTTGCGGGCGGCGAGCGCGTGCCCGGCGAGTGCGACGGGCAGGAACAGCAGGATGAAGGCGTAGGAGTTGAACAGCATTCCCACGCCCTCCTGCGCTAGTTCGGGACGGCGCTTGGCATGGGCTTAGCCGGCCCTGATGCGCGCGGCGATGTGTTCGCCGATCATCATGCAGGTGAAATGCGTGTTGGCGCGGCAATCCATCGGCATGATGGAGGCGTCGGCGACGCGCAGGCCGTCGATGCCTTTGACGGTGCCGTCGGGGTTGGTGACGCCGCGGGGTTCTTCCCAGGCGGTCATGCGGCAGGTGCCGGCGGCGTGTTGGGCGTCACCGGCTTCGGCGCGGAGCAGGGCGTCGAGCTCGTCGGGGGGCAGGGTGGCGGCGGTGGCGACGGGGATGCCGGCGGTGCCGAAGGTGATGTGTTCGGCGATGCCGGTGATTGCGGGTTGGGCGACGAGGGCGGCCAGGCGGCGGACGCCGTCGCGCAGGCGGGCGCGGTCGGAGGGGTCATCGAGCATGTTGCAGTCGACGATGGGGTCGGCTTCGGGGTTGGCGCTGGCGAGGCGGATGGTGCCGCGGGAGTGGGCGGCGAAGACGCCGATGCCGATGCTGCCGGGGTCGGCGCCGTGGGGGCCGAAGCCGCGGTGGTTGAAGCCGATGAACATCATGTCGCGATGGGAGCCGCCGGGGAGGCCGGAGGAATAGGTGACGTTGCAGTTGGTGTGGCGGGTGTCGGGGTCGGTTGGGCGGTGGGCGGGGTGGAGGGCGATGCTTGCGCGCACGATGGGGTGTTCGAGGAAATTGGCGCCGATCTCGGGCATGTCGCGGGCCACGGGGATGCCGAGGGCGCGCAGGGCGGCGGCGGGGCCGAGGCCGGAGCGCCACAGGATCGCGGGGGAGTGGACCGCGCCGGCGCTGAGGACGATTTCGCGGGCGGTGAGATCGACCGGCGGGGCGCCGGCGATGGCGACGCGTACGCCGGTGGCGCGGGTGCCGGACAGCAGGACGCGCTCGACCAGCGCCTCGCCTTGGATGGTGAGGTTGGGGCGGGCGCGCGCGGGTTCGAGGAAGGCTTCGTTGGTTGAGACGCGCTTCAGGCCGCGGCTGTTGATGGGGTAGCAGGAGACGCCTTCGCCGGTGGGGGCGTTGAGGTCGGGGTTCCAGGGGTAGCCCTCGGCGAGGGCGGCGTCACAGAGGGCGCGGTCGATCGGGCCCCAGGTCTCGCGCGGCGGGTGATAGACCGGGACGGGGCCGGAGGTGCCGTGCCAGTCGCCGGGGGCGGGGTCGTTCTCGATGCGGCGGAAATGCGGCAGGACGGAGGCGAAGGACCAGCCCTCGCAGCCCGCCTCGGCCCAGGCATCGAAGGCATCGGCGACGCCGCGGATGGCGATCTGGGCGTTGACCGCCGAGCTGCCGCCGAGGCCGCGGCCGCGCCAGTAGAGCCGTGGCGGTTGCGCCGGCGTGCGGGCGGCCATCAGGCCGGGCCATTGCCATTGGGCCTGGAGGTCGGGCGGCAGGATGATGGCGAGGGGGTTGGCGCTCTGCATGGCCGGTGGGGCCTCGCCGGCGCGCCAATCCCGCCCGGCTTCGAGGAGGAGGACGCGGCGGCGCGGGTCTTCGGACAAGCGGGCAGCGAGGATGGAACCGGCCGAGCCGGCACCCACCACGATCACATCCCATGGTCCGTTGGTAAGCGTCATCGGGGGCACTCCTCGGTTTCCGTCGATCCTCCCATTGTCGCTGGGGGAGGGCAATTGCCGTGGCGAGTCGGTGGTGCCCGTTCTTGCTTTGACAACTTCAAAAATGGCTGTAGACTAATGATTCGTCAGGATTTGTAGGAATCGACTGCCGTATGAGCCTTCTCGGCACCGTCAAGCGTCAGACTCGGGCCGCCGTGCTGCCGGCGGTGTTTCTGTCGCTGGTCGCCTATTTCATGTGGCAGGCGCAGCAGGGCGAGCGCGGGACGAACACGGCGAGCCAGCGTGCGCTCGATCTGCAGCGGGCGAAGGCGGAACTCGTCCGTGCCGAGACGGATCTCGCGACGTGGGAGCGGCGGGTGACGGCGATGCGGGCGTCACGGGTTGATAGCGATACGCTGGATGAGCGGGCCCGCGCGATGCTGAACCTCTCCGAGCCGCGCGACATCATCGTGCCATATCCGCAGGGGCAGCGGCTGTTCTGAGCGCGGTCTAGCGACCGAAGGCGACCTCTATCCCGGACAGCGCGCCAAAGTCGGGCGCAACGCACTCCTGCCCTGGCGCGACCTCGATTGGCGTGTCGGTGCCGAGAAACCGACCGGCACAGCGCAGGTGTGCGCCGGGCGTTGCCTCGTCGGTGAGGCGCACGGCGAAGCCGGTTAGTGGCCGGGACTTCCCGCGGGTGCCGGCAAAGGCGCCGTTCCGCGCCCAGTCGCTCCAGGTGTTGTCGTCGAGCCGCACGCGATACTCGAGGTCGTCGCCGGCGCCGGTGATCGCGATTCCCTCGATGGTTTTTCCCTCCATGAAGTCCACGATGCCGGCCCGGCCCGTCACGTCGCCGATTTGACTGGCATGGGCGAGGACTGCCAGCGGCACGCTGCGGCCTTGGATGCGGCCGAGAATGGGCCGGCCGGCCGTGGTTGCGGTGTTCGGGCGGGGGGCGTGTTTGCGGATGAGGCAGGCGCGGCGGTAGAAGGTGATGGTATCCGCGTTTCGCCCATAGGTTCGCAGGAACGGGTCCTCGACCGCGGCGATATCGAGTTGGTCATCCGCCAGCCGCAGGTCCACCCAGGATTTGAGATATTCGGCGCAGCTTGTGGTGGCGACGCCGCGGTAATCCGCGGCCATTGCCCCATAATTGGTCTGCAGATCCTCGACGATGTACATGCCGCGATCGACGACGAAGGGGAAAAGGGCGCGGAGTGTGGTGATCTGGTGGTTCCAGAGATGCGAGCCATCCTCGATCACGATGTCGAAGGGGCCGTGATCGACGGCGATGCGGGTGAGGTCTTCGATGTTTGACTGGTCGGCGATGACGATGCCGACCGGTGAGGAGGCGTGGCGGAGGGCGGCGGGGTCGATATCGACCCCGAGGATGCGGGCGTGGGGGAAATATGCTTCCCAGGTTCGCAACGAGGCGCCGTTGAAGACACCGATCTCGATAATGGAGAGCGGCTGCTGGCGGAGGGGCGCGAAGAATGTTTCATAGAAGCGGAGATAGTCGTGCAATGCTGACGACTTGTCGGTCCCGCAGCGCAGGCCGATGGTGTCAAGCGTCTCCAAGTGGGGGGGCATTCAGCGGGCTCCTCGTTTGGCTCGCTCCGCTCGGAGCTTGGATCGGGAGTCGACGATACCATGGAGACGTGGCTGCCGCGATGCCCGAGCGGCGGGTCGGGTGGTGTCCCCGTCCGTGGTGTAGGAGGCCACTGACTGGCCTGCCTGAGCGACCGCCACGAGTCTGGCGTAGGCAGGCCAGTCAGTGGCCATCGCGATGGCCGTGGGTAGGGTTGGGTTGCAACACGCAACTCTCACCCGAGGACCACCACGATGACCGATGACAAGATCGCCCTTCGCGCGCTTTTGGAGAAGGGCTCCGATGCGACATTCTTGCGCGAAATGATCGGCTTTGCCGCCGAACGCCTGATGCAGCTCGAGACGAGCGAACTGT
>CAIWAJ010000645.1:0-1902 GCA_903910565.1 uncultured Rhodospirillales bacterium | reverse complement strand
GGAACCCATGCTGGAGATCAACCAGCAGCCGACCGGCGCGGACGGGCGGCGCATCTACCTCGAAGGCCCGGGCGGCGACACCTCCAACGCCGCCGTGGCCGCCGCGCGACAGGGCGCCCGGGTCGCCTATGTCAGCGCCATCGGGCGGGACCCCGCAGGCGACCGCTTCGCTGAATTGTGGGACACGGAGGGCGTCGACCATTCCGCCGTGCTGCGCTCGGATGCCCGGCCGACGGCGGTGTATTTCGTCACCCACGGGCCGAAGGGGCACGAGTTCCTTTACTACCGCAAGGACTCGGCGGCCGCCGGCATCGGCCCGGCCGACGTGCCGGAGGCGATGATCCGCGGCGCGAAGTTCTTCTACGCCTCCGGCATCAGCCAAGGCATCGCGGCCTCGGCGGCCGATGCGGTGTTCCATGCCATCCACATCGCTCGCGCCGCCGGGGTAAAGGTGGCCTATGACACCAACTACCGCCCCCGCCTGTGGCCGGTCGCCCGCGCGGCGGCGGTGATCCATGCGGCGATCGGCCTGTCCGACATAGCGCTGCCTAGCCTGGAGGACGCCCAGGCGTTGAGCGGGCTCAGCGGCGCGGATGCGATCTGCGACTTCTATCTGCGGCTCGGCCCGAAGCTGGTGGTGCTGAAAATGGGCGCCCAGGGCGCGCTGCTCGCCACGCCGACCACGCGGCTCGCCATCCCGCCCTTTCCCTGCACGCCGGTCGACGGCACCGGGGCGGGCGACACGTTCTGCGGCAGTTTCCTCGCCCGCCTCATCGCAGGCGACGCCCCGGAAGCGGCCGCGCGCTACGCGGCGGCGGCGGCGGCGCTGAAAACCCAGGGCTACGGTGCGGTGGCACCGATCCCCCGCGCCACGACCGTTCGCGCCGCCCTGGAGGCCACATGCTGAGAACCGAACGCCTGCTGCTGCGCCCATGGCGCGACGACGATGCCGCGCCCTGCGCCGCGATGACGGCCAAGCCCTCGGTGATGCATTTCTTCGGCGGCACCCGCGAAGGCGCGGACGCCGATGCCTGGCTGGCCCGCACCCGGGCGCATCACGAGCGCGAGGGGTTCGGCATCTGGGCCGTCGAAATTCCGGGCGTGGCGCCGTTCATCGGCTTCGTCGGCCTGGCCCGGGTGCCGGAATGGCGTACCTTTGCCGGCCAGATCGAGGCTGTGTGGACGCTCGATGACCCTTATTGGCGCAAGGGTTACGCGACCGAGGCGGCCCGCGCCGCCATCGCCGACGGCTTCGCGCGGCTGGGGCTGGAGCGGGTGATCGCGACCACGGCCGAGGTGAACCTGCCCTCGCAAGGGGTGATGCAGGCCCTGGGGATGACCCGCGATCCCGCCGATGATTTCGATCATCCCAGGATCGTCGAGGGCAGCTTTCTGTGCCGCCATGTCCTTTATATTCTGAACAAGTCCTCTGCGCCGGACACACGCTAGATCAGCCCCGCAATCGCCCCGCTAAGGCAAGTCGCAATGGTGCCGGAGACGATGGAGCGCAGGCCGAGCGCCACCACCTCGTCCCGCCGCTCCGGCACCATGGCGCCAAGGCCGCCGATGAGGATGCCGAGGCTGCCAAAATTGGTGAAGCCGCACAGCGCGTAGGTCATGATGCGGCGCGATCCCGCCGAGAGAGCGTCAGGCGGCAGGCCAGCGAGGTTGAGGTAGGCGACAAACTCGTTGAGCACCGTCTTGGTCGCCATCAACCCGGCGGCAGTGGCGGTTTCCGCCCAGGGGATGCCGATCAGCCACATCACCGGGCGCAGCGGCCAGGCGAAAATCGCCTGCAAGGTCAGCGGTGTGGCGAAGGGGAGCAAGGCGAGGATCGTATTGAGCAGCGTCACCAGCGCGATGGTCACCAGCAGCACGGCGATGATGCCGGCCAGCACCGGG
>CAIWAJ010000644.1:0-8191 GCA_903910565.1 uncultured Rhodospirillales bacterium | reverse complement strand
CGTGGGGTGTACGCCAACGGCATGGATGGAACAGAAAGTTTTTTTGGTTCTTTTTGTTCACAAAAAGAACACCCTTCCTTTCCCTCCGCCTGTCTTGACCCCACTCCACCCCCAACCCCACTATGGCGCGGACCAGGGAGACCCCCATGTTCCGCTTCGACAAGACGAGGCTCGATCTCGCCCGCGAGTTCAAGGCCAACCCGTTCGGCGAACACAGCCCGGACCTGCAATACCTCCTCAACATCGTCCGCGCCCCGCGGCCCGGCCCCTTCCATGTCCTCATCATCAACGAGGCCGGCAAGCGCTGGACGCTCGCGATGATGGAGCCGGGCAAGCCGCCCAAACCCACCAACGTCGTCTTCACCGGCCTCGCCGAGGCCGAATGGCACATTTTCCGCGAGCGCTGGGCGGCCCTTGCCGGCGAGGAATGCCCGATAGAATAGTCAACAGCGGAGAACGCCGATGAAACGCGTCATGGGCTATTGCGACCGCTGGAGCGCGGCGCCGGGCGAAACCGTCCGCTTCATGGTCTCCTGCCTCGATACCGATCAGTACGAGGCCCGCCTCGTCCGGTTGCGCCAGCCCGATGCCGGGCCGGAGGCGACGAAGTTCGAGCCCGAGCCGATCGCCGCCCCGCTCAACGGCCCCCATCCCGGCCGCCACCAACCGATTCCCGCCGGCAGCCTCGCCGCGGTGCCGGCGCATCCGGCCCTCGCCCCCAAGGGCAGTTTTTCCGTCTGCGCCTATGTCTACCCCACCACTCCCGCCAAGGGCCGGCAGGCTTTGATCAGCACCTGGTGCGAAAAAGGGCAGAACGGCTATGCGCTGGAACTTGATACCAACGCCGCGCTCACCTTCCGCTCGACGGGCACGCTGGTCAGCACCGGCGTCCCCCTGCGCGAACGCCATTGGTATTTCGTCGCCGCCAGCTACGATGCGGATGCCGGCAAGCTGACCCTGCACCAGGAACCCATCGCCGCACATGATTTCCACCCCGAGCGCGCCATCACCCTCACCAGCGCCATCGCGGCCCCGACCCAGCCATTGCATCCCCTGATTTTCGCCGCCCATGCCGATGGCGCCACCGGGCATCCCTCCGCCTGGGGCGGCCGCGCCTTTGCCCATCACTTCAACGGCCGCATCGACTCCCCCCGCCTCGCCGCCGCGGCGCTTGACCGCGCCGGCCTCGCCGCCCTGTCCGCGACGCCGCTCGCCGCTCCCCTTGCCACCCAGATCATCGCCGCCTGGGACTTCAGCCGCGACATCTCCGGCGAGGCCATCACCGATCTCGGCCCCCACCGGCTCGACGGCACCATCGTCAACCTCCCCACCCGCGCCGTGCGCGGCTGGAACTGGGATGGCTCGGAAACCAACTGGACCCACGCGCCGCATCAATACGGCGCCATCCATTTCCACGACGACGATCTGGTGGACGCCAACTGGGCGACCGACTTCACGTACACCGTCCCCGCGAACCTCCGCTCCGGCGTCTACGCCGTGCATCTGAGCACGCCCGATTTCGACTATCACGTCGTCTTCTTCGTCGTCCCCCCGCGCGGCACGGCGCGCTCGAAAACCGCCTTCCTTGCCTCCACGGCCACCTACACCGTCTACCTCAACAACCGTGGCCGCTTCCTCTCGACCATGACCGAGCGCTACCAGGGCCGCGTGACCATGATGGACTGGATCGACGCCCTCCTCGTCGAATTCCCCGAAATGGGCCTCTCCACCTATGACCGCCACACCGACGGCACCGGCGTCGCCTATTCCAGCCGCCACCGCCCGCTGCAGAACTTCCGCCCCACCGGCCGGCACTGGAACTTCAACCTCGACCTCTTCATCATCGACTGGCTGGAAAAACTCGGCGGCGACTATGACGTCATCACCGAGGAGGACCTCCACACCCATGGCTACGACCTGCTGAAACCCTATCAGGTCATTCTCACCGGCTCGCACCCGGAATACGATTCGGCCGACATGCTCGACGCCTTCGAGACCTATCTGCGCCGCGGTGGCCGCATGATGTACATGGGCGGCAACGGCTTCTACTGGCGCATCGCCCACCACCCCACCCGCGAGGGTGTCATCGAAGTCCGCCGCGCCGAGGGCGGCGTGCGCGCCTGGGATGCCGAGCCGGGCGAGGCCTTCCACAGCTTCACCGGCGAATACGGCGGCCTCTGGCGGCGCAACATGCGCGCCCCGCAGCGCCTGGTCGGCGTCGGCTTCATCAGCCAGGGCTTCGACAAATGCTCCTATTTCCGTATCACCGATGATGCGAAAAATCCCCGCGCGTCCTGGATGTTCGATGGCGTCGAAGGCGAACTGCTCGGCGATTTCGGCATCCTCCAGGGCGGCGCCGCCGGCCTCGAGATCGACGCGGCGGACCCCAAGCTCGGCACCCCCGGCCATGCCCTGGTGGTCGGCCGCAGCGAGAACCACTCCAACACCTATGAACTCGTCGCCGAAGAGGTCCTGATCCCCCACGGCGCCACCGATGCGGTGATCAACCCCGACATCCACGCCGACATCACCTTCTTCGAGACCGGCAACGGCGGCGCGGTCTTCTCCACCGGCTCCATCGCCTATGCCGGCTCGCTCGGCTGGAACGGGTTCGACAACAACCTCTTCCGCTTCACCACCAACGTGCTGACCCGCTTCCGCGACCCCACGCCCTTCCCCGACCCGGCGTGAGCATCCGCTTCCTCCTCCTCGCCGGCCTCGCGCTGCTGGCCGGCTGCGCGACGGCGCCGGACCTGCCGCCGGTGCCGGAATATGCCCCGAGCCAGCTGAGCGCCCTCACCTGGCGCGCCGTGGTGGTCGCGGGCGATGCCAGCATCAACGCCTTCGACAACGCCGCCGATCGCCTCGCGCAGGACCTCGCCAAAAGGGGCGCGATCGCGCCCTCCGACATCCATCGCTACTCCGCCCGCCCCCGCCGCCCCGCCGGCGTCCAGCTCGCCAGCACCGGCAACGTGCTCGACGGCATCGCCGCCCTCAAGCCCGCCCCCGGCCAAGGCTGCCTGATCTTCGCCACCGCCCATGGCGCGCCGGAACGCGGGCTGTATTTCCCGGCCAACCAGGGCGACCCTCTCCTCGATGCCGATCGGCTGCACAGCGCGCTGGCGATCGGCTGCGGCAATGCGCCGACGGTCGTCATCCTCTCCGGCTGCTTCGCCGGCGGCTATCTCCGCCCGCCCATGCTGCGGGCCAACCGCGTGATCCTCACCGCCGCCCGGCGTGACCGCACCTCCTTCGGGTGCGGCGCCGGCAACGTCTTCACCGAGTTCGACGACTGCATGCTCGGCGCCGCCGAGGACGGTCACGGTCCCTGGAGCGACGTGTTCACCGCCGCCCGGCTTTGCGTCGCCGCGCGCGAGCGGATACAGAACGTGCTGCCGTCCGAGCCGCAATCCTTCATCGGCCCGGCCGTCGCGGCGCTCAGGCCGCCCTGGCGGACCCCGTGAGCCCAACCATCATCCACGAAGAGAGAAACGACCCATGATCCACGTCCTCGCCATCATCACCACCAAGCCCGGCATGCGCGCCACCGTGCTCGAAGCCTTCCACGCCAACATGCCGGCGGTGCATGCCGAGGCCGGCTGCATCGAATACCAGCCGGTGGTCGACGCCGCCGGCAGCCCCGCCACCTTCGGGCCGGACAGCTTCGTCGTGGTCGAGAAGTGGGAATCGATGGACCACCTCAAGGCCCATGGCGCCTCCGCCCACATGGCCGCCTATGCCGCCAAGACCCGCGACATGGTCGCCGCCCGCTCCATCCACTTCCTCAACAACGGCTGACCCGCGCCGACGGCGCGCGCGCCGTCGGTAATAAGGGATTCATCCCACCATACGAGACTGTCTTTTCGTCATTGCACGAAAGGGCGGTCCGTGATGGGTCGGTTACTGTTCGGTCTGTTGCTCGCCATCGTGTCCGCCGCGGCCACGGCGGCGCCGGTGATTGTCGATCTCGGCACCGCCGGCCGTGCCAAATCTTTCATCGACACCACCTGCGCCGGCAAGCCGCTGGCGGCCGTCCAATCCGGCCAGGGTCTCACCCCGGCACAAGGCGACGGGTGGTCCTGCGGGGCCGATGACGCGCGGCTGTCGGAGAGCTTCACCCTCCCCGCCGGCGCCTTCGATATCACCCTCACGATCACCGGTTTCAGCACGACCGACGGCGGCATGCTGCTGCTGAACGGTGACAGCGTGACCCTCGCCAGCGACTGCGATGATGGCGACTGCGGCCGCGAGGTGACCGGCGTGAAGGCCGGCAGCGACACCCAAGGACCAGGCGCGATCATCGACGACCTGCGTCCCGGTAGCTCCTACGAACTCGCCATCCGCTTTCGCGGCTTCGGTTCGAGCGACGATCGCGACCAAGCCAACCAAATGGCGGCCGCCACCCTGGTCGCCAGCCTGTCCTACGCGCTCCCCCAGGTCAGCCTGGTGCCGCAGAGCGCGGCGCAACTTCCCGCCCATCCGCCGGCGGTGCCGGAGCCCGCCAGCACGCTGCTGCTGCCGGCGGGTCTTGCGCTGCTGGCGCTGCGGCGGCGGTGGCTCAGACCGCGTCGATGAACACCGGGCTTTCCGGCAGGCGGGCGCCGCCATCCACCACGATGGTCTCGCCGGTCACGTAGCTCGAATCGTCGCTGGCGAGGAACAGCATCGGCCCGGCGATCTCCTCGGGGGTGCCGAGCCGCTTGGCCGGGATATAGCCCTCGATCCGCGCGCGGCCGTAGCGGGCGGTGAGGCCCTGCAGCGCGGGGGTGTCGATGTAGCCCGGCTCGATGGCATTCACCGTCACGTTGTCGGCGGCGAATTCCAGCGCGGCGGTATGCACGAAGCCGGTCACCGCGGCCTTGCTGGTGGCGTAGGCGCCCGAGCCCGGCATGGTCACCTTCGGGCCGGTGACCGAGGAGGTCACGATGAACCGCCCGCCACCCTGCTTGCGCATGTGCGGCAGCGCGGCGGCGGAGAGGGTGAAACAGGCCTTGACGTTCACGTTGAACAGCCGGTCCAGCGTCTCCATGTCCGCCTCCTCGACGCGCATCCGCCCGAAAGCGGCGGCATTGTGGACGACGATGTCGAGCCGCCCGCAGGTCGCCGCGACTTCATCGACCATCGCGCGCGCGGCGGCGTGATCGCCGACATCGATGGTGCGCAGCAGCGCCTTCCCCCCGGCCTCGGTGATCCGCGCCAGGGTTTCCTCGCCATGCGAGGCGGTGCGGGTGGCGATGATCACCGTGGCGCCCTCGCGGGCGAAGGCGATGGCGGTGGCGCGGCCGATGCCCTGGCCGGAGCCGGTGACGATGGCAACCTTGCCGGCGAGACGAGTACCCATGAAATCCCCCATGTGTTCAGAGGCCGAAGTATCGACCGCGGCTCGGTGCTTGACCAGCCCGGTCAATCCCCGGCGCGCAGCAGATCGACCAGAATCTCCATCACCTCGGCCACCCCGATCTCGCCGGGCATGGCGGAATCGGGGAATGCTGCGAGGTCAATGTCGAACAGGCGGCCGCGCTCCGGGAACCACTCGATGCGGACACGCTCGTTGCTGGCGGCGAACTGGGCCATGAAGCGCGCGACCGCATCACGCGGTGGCAATTCCCCCAGGCCGGGAGCGGTCTGGCGGAGCCGGTCGGCGACGAAGCCGGTCATCGTCGCGGCCTCCCCGCCGGCCCGGGCCGCTGCGATCGGCAGGAAGGCGCGCAGGAAGCTTTGGGCGGCGGCGGAGACGTTGCTGGCGAGGCGGGGCGGGCGCGCGAAACCGGTGCAGTCGATACCGATCCGCGCCGAGACATCTTCCAGCAAATCCCGGCCGATCAGCGTATCGGCAACGAACAGCACCGGGGACACCGCGGCACGGCCGAAAATCGCCGCCCAGCGGGACAGCAGCCTGGCGTGGTCGAAATAGGCGGCGTCGGTCGTACGGGCCAGGGCGTAGCCGCCGGGGTAGGGCAGCGGGGGCAGCATTTCGGCGCCGAATTCGCCGGCCAGCAATTGCATCCCGTACTGGCTCATCGCGAGCTCGTGCTGGGGGCGGAGATAGACGAGCACCTGATGGCTGGCGGCGAAGGGCGCGAGGAAGGCGAACAGCCAGGCGACCTCGTGCAGCAGCAGAATGCGGGAATGGCAATGCTCGCTCGACAGCAGCAGCGTGTCGCAGTCCGCCGGGGCATCGGCGATTTCGGCGGCGAGGCGGGCGGCGGTGTCGGCGCGGAAGCGGGCCAGCGCGTCGGGGGTGGTGACGTTCCGGCGCAGGCGCAGCGGGTCGTCGAGGCGCCACTCCGCCAGCGCGAGGGCGGCGAGGTCGGAATGGTTGAGCGCGCCGGCGAGGTCGGGCGGGGCGAGGGTGGTGGGGACGAACACCCCCTGCGCCATCAACGCATCGCGGTTCAGCGCAAGGAAGCGTTGCAGTGAGGTGGTGCCGGTCTTCTCGGTGCCGATATGCAGGATGCAGCGCCGAAACCGTGGATGCGCCGGTGGCTCGGGTGCGGGGTGCAGGAACGGGTTGGGCTGCACCGAGCCGAAGGCGTCGAACAGGCCGTGATCGCTCCATTCAGTGCGAAAGTGCAACACATCCCGCTCGCCGGGCGCGAGCCGGTGGGGCGGGCGGAAGGTGAAGCCGTGGTCGCCGATCCCGGCGGCCGCGAGATCCACCCGTTGCTCCCCGGCCGCTGCGGTGCCGAGGCGCCGGCGGCCGGCATAGGCATCGAGCCGCAAGCGCGCATCGGGATTATCGGCATCGCGCGCCCAGCCGGAGACGAGGTCCGGGCGGCAGATGTCGATATGGCCCTCGAAGCGCATGCGGCCCGCGGATCAGCCGAGCTTGAGCTCCTCGCGCACGATGTTCACCCACCAGTTGACGCCGAGGGGGATGATGTCGTCGTTGAAGTTGAATAGCGGGGTGTGCAGGTTGGGCGTGCTGCCGGCCTCGTTCACCCCGTTGCCGATCATGATCATGGCGCCGGGCTTCGCATCGAGCATGAAGCAGAAATCCTCGCCGCCGGTGATCGGCGGCGCGTTGGGGTTGACGTTCTCGCTGCCCACCAGGGCGTTGGCGGCGGTGACCGCGACATCGGTCTGGTCGGCGTGGTTGACCATCGGCGTGGTGCCCCAGCGCAGCTCAACCTCGGCGGTGCAGCCGTTGAGCGCGGCGGTGGCATGGGCGAGCTCTTCCATCCGCTTGTCGAGGATCGCCTGGGCGGGCTTGGAGAAGCAGCGCATGGTGCCGGTGAGTTCCAGCTCGGCCGGCATCACGTTGGCCGATTGGTTGGAGCCGCCATGGATGGAGCCGACACTGATCACCACCGCCTCCTGCGGCGAGATGTTGCGGCTCACCACGGTTTGCAGGGCCATGATGTACTGGGCCTGGGCGACGGTGACGTCGGTGGCGAGATGCGGCGTGGCGCCACCATGGCCGCCAGTGCCTTTGAAGGTCACCTTCCAGAGGCCGGCGCCGGCGAGGAAGGCGCCCTTGCGGGTGGCGAATTTGCCGACGGGGATGCCCGGCATGTTGTGCATCCCGTACACCGCATCGCACGGGAAGCGCTCGAACAGCCCGTCCTTCAGCATGGCGGTGGCCCCCCCGCGGCCCTCTTCGGCGGGCTGGAAGATGAGCTGGACGGTGCCGGAGAAATCGCGGTTTTCCGAGAGGTAGCGGGCGGCGCCGAGCAGCATGGTGGTGTGGCCGTCATGGCCGCAGGCGTGCATCACCCCGGCGTTGGTGGAGGCGTAGGGCAGGCCGGTCTGTTCGGGGATGGACAGGGCATCCATGTCGGCGCGCAGGCCGATGGAGCGCTGACCGGGCAGGCGGCCGCGGACGGTGCCGACCACGCCGGTGACGCCGATACCCTCGGTGACCTCGATACCCCATTCGCGCAGCTTGGCGGCGACGAGGGCGGCGGTGCGGGTTTCCTCGAGGCCCATTTCGGGGTGGGCGTGAATATCGCGACGGATGGCGGTGAGCTCGTCGTGGTAGGCGCGGATCTTGTCCATGGTCATATCGTCGGCCATCGCCGGGGTCTCCTGTGTTTGCTGGCGCTATGTGGCCATGAACGGCCGGTCGCGGCAACCATGGGGCAAAATGCGGTCTTGCTTTTTCACGGCGGTGGCGGAACCCTCGGGGCCTGGCAGAGGTGAGGGACGAGAGATGAAATTCGGCTGGCTGACCCTCGCACTTTCGCCGTCG
>CAIWAJ010000643.1:0-8000 GCA_903910565.1 uncultured Rhodospirillales bacterium | reverse complement strand
CGTCGAAATGGCGAACACAGCGCCGGTCACGTGGCGAACACCGCGGTCACGGGGCCGCCGGTATTGCTCGCCGCCGGGAACCGCGGTTATGGTTCATCCAAGATGTCCGGATGGGCCGGGCATATGGGAAATGTCGGTTCAGGGCGTTGATCATGTTGTTGTTGGCGATGCGGAGAATGCCGCGGGCGACCTCGATCGGCGCGATGCCGATCCGCCCGCCCAGACGCGCAAGGGCTGAGTCCACCGCCGCCATGTCAGCCACCACCTCGCCGCCGCAGAAATAGTCGCGGTTGATCCGGCCGAGCGCGAGGTTGGCGTCCGTCGTGGTGGCGTCCCGCCCGCCGCGGCCATAGGCGGCCGGCCCGGGCACCGCGCCCGCCGAGCGCGGCCCGACATGCAGCTTGCCGAAGTCGTCCACCGCCGCGATCGAGCCGCCGCCGCTGCCGATTTCCACCAGGTCAACCACCGGCGCCATGATCGGATAGCCGGCCCGCTGCCGGTCGCGCTCGATCCAATAGTCGGTCTTGATGCGGACATTGCCGTTCTCGATCAGCGAGCACTTCGCGGTGGTGCCGCCGATGTCGAGCGCGAGCACATTCGGCTCACCGATCGCCCGGCCCAGCTGCGCCGCTCCCCACATGCCCGACGCCGGCCCGGACTCGACCATCGTGATCGGAATCGCCTTGGCCGAGGCCAGGAGCTCGACGCCGCAGTTGGACTGAATGATATAGAGCGGCCCGCGATAGCCCCGCCCGGCCAGGCTCGCCTCCAGCCGCTCCAGATAGCGCTCGGCGATCGGCTGCACGAAGGCCGACAGCACCGTCGTGCTGGTCCGCTCGTATTCGCGCCACTCCCGGGTGATCTGGTGCGACGCCACCACCGACACTTCGGGCCAGGCCGCCCGCACGGCATCCGCCACCGCGCGCTCATGCGCGGGGTTGGCGTAGGCGTGCAGCAGGCAGATCGCCACGGCGCGCACCCCGGCGCGGCGGAAATCGGCGAGGATGCCCGGAATGGGCGCGAGATTGAGCGGCGCCAGT
Source organism: uncultured Rhodospirillales bacterium (assembly GCA_903910565.1). Classification (GTDB taxonomy): domain Bacteria; phylum Pseudomonadota; class Alphaproteobacteria; order Acetobacterales; family Acetobacteraceae; genus CAIYPH01. Next base: position 6,960 of record CAIWAJ010000643.1, on the reverse strand, counting down.
TCTTCGCCGAGCCAGTTCATCCGCCCGGCCACCTCGCGGCGCAGCTCCGCCGGCACGAAGCTGTGCGGCTTCTCGTAATGCAGGTTGAAAAAGCATGGCCGGTTGCCGCGCCCGATCTCCAGCACATCGGCGAAACCCGCGGTGGTGATCAGCCCGGTCACCACGCCCTTGCGCTCGGTGAGGGCGTTGATCACCACGGTGGTGCCATGGGCGAAGGAAGCCAGCCCCGCTGGGTCCACGCCCCCCTTGCTCAGCACGTCGAGGATGCCACGCTCGTAGTCCGGCGGCGTGGTGTCGGACTTCACCACCCGGATCTCCTGCCGCCCGGTCGCGGTGTCGATATCTGACAGCACGAGATCGGTGAAGGTGCCGCCTACGTCGGTGGCGACGCGCCGGATCCTGGTCATGGTGATCCTTGCCGCATGCGTGCGCTCCTATCGGGTCGACGGCGCCGATCATCGCGTCGCCCCACCCCCCGGTCAATGCCGGGCGGGCGTGTATGGACCTCGGAGTGAACGGGCCCCTGACTTTGCCTACGCAGCCGGCGACACCACCCGCGTCGGGCGGGCGCACCGGACCGGCAGTCTCCACGATTCGGCGGCGGGTCTTCATGACGCCCCATTGGCCGTCCTGCTCGCGCTCGCTTCGTCCCTTGGTGGCGGCCATGTGCGGGGCGGACTCGGTGACACCGATGCGGCGGACGGCCTCAGGGTGGAGGGGGGCATCGGTGCGATGGCTTCCATGGTTATGCAGCGGGTTCTCTGGACAGTCCATTCGTCATTCTGCTCCAGCAGCAGCGCTCCGATCAGCCGGTGCCGGCCGCTTCGTTTGGAAAGATACCGACGACGTCGCTGCGTCGCATGATCTCGCCGTTGAGTCGTTCGAGTGGGCTTGTCGAGCGGATCTTGGCGCGATGCGGGGCGGGGAACTGCATGTGGGCCAACACGTCGGTCTCGGCCTCGTCCATGAAGGCCGCCAGCCTGGGAACGCGGATGCGGACTTGATCGCCGACCGGGCGCCATTGCTTGCTGGCGGCGGCGGCATCGTCCTGGGGAACGCGGTGCCGACCCAGGCCGAGACGATGCGGCCTGGTTCCTGTCAGCAAGCTTCCCGGCGCTGTTCCGCAGACCTCGCACCGCTCGGAAATAGAAGTGCTGCCAACCCTGGGCACGACCTATGAGCCCGCCCTGCCGGTACCTTTCACCGGCCTGCTGATCCGCCCGGAAGTTCGCTATGACCGCTCGATGTCGGGGGTGAAGGCGTTCTCGGGGCAGAAGGATGCGCTGACCCTGGCCAGTGACTTCGTGCTGACGTTCTGACCGTCCGCTGAGCCCCCGGCCTCCGGCGACGGAGGTGGGGGGGCTACGCGCTTTGTGCGACGATATGTGAATATTTGGACGACCCCAACGCGATCTTAACATTGCCCGACGCATTCTCCGGACCGTCGCTGATGTTACCGGAATGGATCAGGTATCGTGTTGCTCTCACCTTTGCCCCGCTGGAAAGCCTGGATCGGCCTTGGCCTGATCGCCCTTGGCGCTGCCGCCGCGACGCCCGCGGCGGCGCAGCAGGTGACGATCTCAAACGTCGCGGTGCCGCTGTCGTCGCAGAATATCAACATCACCTATGGCGGTTCGACGCACACCGGGGTCATCGCGGGGCAGATCGTGTTGCAGACCGCATATACCGGGTCCAACGCCGGATCGACCTTTACGGTCTACGCCTGGTGCACCGACCTTTATCACGACATCTATCTCGGGGCGAACACCTACAGCTATGTGCTGGGCAGCACGGTGACCACCAACGGCAACGGCGTGAGTCTGACGCCGGCCATCAGCGGCCAGGTGGCCACGCTGGCGGCCTATGGCAACTCGCTGCTGGCCGGTGCCAACGCGGGGAATTCAGATGTTTCTTCGGCCATTCAGCTGGCGATTTGGCAGATCGAGAACACAGGATTCACCTTCAGCGCCAATAGTACGGTGACGGCGCTGGTGGCGACGTATGAGGCCTATGCGGCCGCTCATTCGCTGGTGGCATCGTCCTTGAGCTCGCTCAGCGGGGCGCAGGCGCTGGTGACCAATACGATCGCGCCGAGCGCGGTGCCGGAACCGGTGACGGGGGCGCTGTTGCTGCCGGGGCTGGCCGGGATCGGTTGGATACGCCGCCGACGCCGCTGAGGCGCACCGGCTACGACACGCCGGGGAATTGGTCTAGAAGCACTCCCAGGAACCGCTGCCCTGGGAGCCCGCCATGACCGCCGCCTACCTCCATAACCTCGACCGCAACGCGGCCAACCACGCGCCCCTCACGCCGCTCACCTTCATCGAGCGCGCCGCCGCGGTCTATCCTAACCGAACCTCTGTGGTGAACGGCGCCCAGCGCTTCACCTGGGCCGAAACCTACGCCCGCACCCGCCGCCTCGCCTCCGCGCTCGCCCGCCGCGGCATAGGCAAGAACGACACGGTGGCCATCATGTGCCCCAACACCCCCGCCATGTACGAGGCGCATTTCGGTGTGCCGATGTGCGGCGCGGTGCTCAACTCCCTCAACACAAGGCTCGACGCCGAGACCATTGCCTTCATGCTGCGTCATGGCGAGGCCAAGGTTCTGATCACCGACCGCGAATTCTCCGCCGCAATGAAGGCGGCTCTCGCGCTGGTGGAACAGCCCATCCTGGTGATTGACATTGATGACCCCGAATATGACGGCGGTGAGGATATCGGGAGCATCCGCTACGAGGCTTTCCTCGAGGAGGGCGACCCCAGCTACGCCTGGCAGCCGCCGGCCGATGAGTGGGACGCGATTTCGCTGCTCTACACCTCAGGCACCACCGGCGACCCCAAAGGCGTCGTCTACCACCACCGTGGCGCCACGCTGAACGCCATCAGCAACATCCTGAACTGGGGCATGCCGCATTTCCCGGTCTATCTCTGGACCCTGCCGATGTTCCACTGCGACGGCTGGTGCTACCCCTGGACCATCGCCGAGCGCGCCGGCATCAACGTCTGCCTGCGCCGCGTCGAGGCCAAGGCCTGCTTCGATGCCATCCGCGCCAACGGCGTCACCCATATGTGCGGCGCACCCATCGTCTACTCCATGCTGGTCAATGCCCCCGAGGATCTCCGCGCCGGCATCACCGGCACCATCCAGGGCCAGGTCGCGGGCGCCGCGCCGCCGGCCGCCATCATCGAGGGCGCCGAGCGCATTGGCATCAACCTCACCCATGTCTACGGCCTCACCGAGGTCTATGGCCCCGCCACGGTCTGCGCCAAGCAGGACGCCTGGGAGCACCTGCCGATCGACCGCCGCGCCGAGCGGAATGGCCGCCAGGGCGTGCGCACGCCGCTGCAGGAGGCTGTCACCGTGCGGGATCCGGAAACCATGCAGGAAGTGCCGTGGGACGGCGAAACCATGGGCGAGATCATGTTCCGCGGCAACATAACCATGAAGGGCTACCTCAAGAACCCCACCGCCACCGACAAGGCCTTCGCCGGCGGCTGGTTCCACACCGGGGACCTCGCGGTTACCCACCCCGATGGCTACATCAAGATCAAGGATCGCTCGAAAGACATCATCATCTCCGGTGGCGAAAACATCTCCTCCATCGAAGTCGAGGACGTGCTGTTCCGCCACCCCGCCGTGATGAACGCCGCCGTGGTCGCCCAGCCCGACGAAAAATGGGGCGAAACTCCCTGCGCCTTCATCGAACTCCGCCCCGGCGCGAAAGTTACCCCTGACGACCTCACCGCCTTCTGCCGCGAACACATGGCCCGCTTTAAAGTGCCGAAAACCTTCATCTTCCGCGAACTGCCGAAAACCTCGACTGGCAAAATCCAGAAATTCGTCCTCCGCGACCTCGCCCGCTCCGCCAGCGCGATCGAGTGACCAGGGCGGCTCGATTGAGGCGCGAGAAGGAAGGCAAGGGGGCGCTGTCCCCTTGACCCCCGCCAGGTCCGTAGCGCGCCTTCGCGCTGTCGGCTGCGCGCCTTCGCGCGACGGGCCGAACCCCTGTCCCTGCTTTCTTCCGCCCTCAGTCCAACCGCATGCCCTGCACGCGGATCAGGCCGTCGGGGGTGGGGGTGAAGCCTTTGAGTTTGCTGTCGTGGGCGAAGAGCCAGGTGACGTTGTAGAGGAAGAGCATGGGCCGGTCTTGTTGGAGGGTAGCGACGACGTCGTTGTAGAGGATGGCGCGCTTGGCCGGGTCGGTTTCGGCGCGGGCGCGTTCGAGGGCGGAGTTGAAGGGGGCGGAGGCGTATTTGCCCCAGTTCTGGAAGCTGTCGCCGGCGAGGTAGATGGCGATGTTGAGGTCGGGGTCGGCGCGGCCGGACCAGTTGTTGATATGGGCCATGAAGTCGCCAGCGGTCATGGCGGTGATGTTGGCGTTGGACTCGCCGGCGAGGAGTTTCACGGTGATGCCGGCTTCCGCGGCCATGGACTGGATGACTTCGGCGACTTGTTGATCGCGCGGCGTGGTGTCGACACGCAGTTCCAGCACGGGGTTGGTGACGCCGGCCTGTTGCAGGAGGGCCTTGGCGCGGGCGACGTCGCGGCCGGGCACCGGGAAGGCCTTGTTGAAATAGGGGCTGTTGGGCGACTCGGTCTGGTTGTTGGGCACGAACAGGCCGTCCATCACGACCTGGTTGATGACGTTGCGATCGATCGCCGCGTCGAGGGCGGCGCGCACGCGGGGATCTCGCCCGAAGGGGTTATCCGCTTTGGCGCTGTTGCCGAGGTTCAGGTTCATACCGGAATAGCCGAGCCCGGTGATGGTGGTGAGCTTGAGTTTGGCGTCCGCGCGCACCTTGCCGGCATCGGTGGGGGCGAGGTCCTGCAGGATGTCGAGCTGGCCGGCCTGGAGGTTGACGAGGCGGACGGCGGAGTTGGGGGTGGGGCGGATGACCACCCGGTCAAAATGCAGCGCGGCCTGGTCGCGGTAGCCGGCGAAGCGGTCCAGCGTGATGTGGTCCTGCGCGACGCGCTCGGTGAACTTGTATGGGCCGGAGCAGACGGGGGCGGTGAAGAAATCCTTGCCGGCTTTCTCGGCGGCCTTGGGCGAGACCATCATGCCGGCGCGATCGGACAGTGCGGCGAACAGCGGTGCGTTGGGCTGCGACAGGCGCAGGCGCACGGTGTGGGCGTCCACCACTTCGACGGCGCTGACGGCCTTCATCTCGCCCTTGCGTACGCTGTCGGGCGCGCTGCGATAGCGTTCGAGGTTCCAGGCGACGGCCTCGGCGGTCATTTTCTCGCCGTCGTGGAAGGTGACGTCGTCGCGGAGGGTGATGGTGAGGGCCTTGCCGTCGGCGGCCCATTCCCACTTGGTGGCGAGTTGCGGGGCGAAGGAGAGGTTGGGCTGGAGGTCCCACAGCTTGTCGCAGAGCGCGGTGAAGACGAAGCGGCCGCCGAACGTGCCGCCGAGGGCGGGGTCGAGCCGGTCCGGCTCCTCCTGGGTGCCGATGCGCAGCGTGCCGGCCGCGAGTGCCGGGCCGGCCGCCGCGATGAGCCCTACTCCAACCAGTGCTGCCTTCAGTAGCCGCATCCGAGCCTCCCCTATGAGCGATGGTGGGGATGCTATCGCCGGTGCCGGGGTCTGGCTAGGATCAACGTGTAACGCCCGTCGTTCTCAGCCGTCGTTCCTATATCCGATTTGGAGGTTTCGATGCGATCGACCTTGGTGGCCCTGATGCTGGCGGCTCTCCCGACGTTCGTTGCCGCCGAGCCGGCGCGCCCGGTGGTGGTAGAACTGTTCACCTCGCAGGGCTGTTCCTCCTGCCCGCCGGCGGATCGCATACTCGCCGACCTGGCGCGCAGCCGGGCCGACGTGCTGCCGCTGGCCTTCCACGTTACCTACTGGAACCGGTTGGGCTGGCCGGACCCGTTCTCCCTTGAGGCGGCGACCGCGCGGCAGCGGCAGTACAGTGGGATTTCTGGAGTTGGCAGCATCTACACCCCGCAGGCGGTGGTGGACGGCACGCAGGATGTGGTGGGATCGGACGCGCCGGCACTGCGCAGGGCGATTGCAAGAGCGGCAGCGTCGGCAGTTGCAGTGCCGGTGACGGCGCGTCGCACGGCGGCGGGCATTTCTGTGACGGTGGGGGCAGGGAAGGGGAGCGGGCGGGTTCTGCTGGTCGGCTATGACCGCGAGCACCGCACGCAGGTGCCTCGCGGCGAGAATGCCGGGGCCACGCTGGTGGAGGCCAATATCGTGCGCAGCCTCGTCGCAGCGGGGGCCTGGCAGGGTGAAGCGGCGGAATTGCGGCTCGTAGTGCCCGAGGGGGAGGCACATGCCGTGCTGGTCCAGGCGCCCGATGGCAGCATTCTTGGCGCCGCGCGGGTGACGGCGCCTTCGAGCTAGGCTTCGTAGTCCGCCACGTACTCCCGCACCAGCACGCAGAGGCAGCCGAGGAAGGCCAGCCCGGTCGCAGTGCTTTTGCGGAACTTGTAGGGGGTGAGGCGGAAGTAGTGGATGATCTCGTGCAGGCGAATCTCCCGCACCCCCTCCGCGCCGAAGCGCGCCGTCAGCCAGTCCACCATCTGCCGATACAGCAGGTCATACTGCGCAGTGCGCAGGATCGGCACGGTGAGTTCGCCGGCGGCGAAGGCGCAGGTGGCGTCGCGGTTGAGCGATTCGTAGCCGAGATGGAGCGACTGCATCAGCTTGGCGTAGTCCAGCAGCGGCGACTCGAACACGTTGCCGATATTGGGGTCGATCAGAAACCAGCCACCGGGCCGAGCAGGGTCGGCCAGGATGTTTTCGATGGTGAGATCGCCATGGATATCGGCCGTGCCGCGCAAGGTCAGCCGGGGCGGCAGGAAGCCGGGGGCGGCGAAGCGGTCGAGCAGCGACAAATCGAAATCGACGCCGTTCACCGAGACGATGGGACTTTCAAAGAACGGCGGATAGGCGGCCCGGATCGCCGCGAGGTTGGCGCGGATCTTCTCGGCGGCATAGCGGGCGAT
>CAIWAJ010000642.1:0-6003 GCA_903910565.1 uncultured Rhodospirillales bacterium | reverse complement strand
TTTTGCTTCTTTTTTTCAAAAAAGAAGCGCTTCCTTCCAATAAAACCCACCCCACCCTAAAACGCCCCACCACCCGAGGGACGAACGTGAACTACCGCCACGCCTTCCACGCCGGCAATTTCGCTGACTGCATGAAGCACGCCCTTCTCGTCTGGCTCCTGCGCGCCATGGCCCGCAAGGACAAGGGCTTCCTCGTGCTCGACACCCATGCCGGCGTCGGCCGCTACGATCTCTCCGCCCTCCCCGCCGAACGCACCGGCGAATGGCGCGCCGGCATCGCCCGCCTCACCGGCGCCACCGACCCCGCGCTGGCCGATTATCTCGCCCTCGTCACCCAGCTCGGCCTCTACCCCGGCTCCCCGGCACTCATCCACGCCCTCCTCCGCCCGCAGGACCGCCTCGCCTGCTGCGAACTCCACCCCGAGGACGTCAAACCCCTCCGCCGCGCCTTCCGCGACGACCCCCGCGTCGCCGTCCACCACCGCGACGGCTACGATTCCGTCGGCGCCCTCCTCCCCCCGCCCGAACGTCGCGGCCTGGTGCTCATCGACCCGCCCTACGAAGCGCCGGACGAATTCATCCGCCTCGTCGCCGCCATCCGCCTCGCCATTCGCCGCTTCCCCACCGGCACCATCGCCGCCTGGTATCCCATCAAATCCCGCGCCCAGGCCCGTGCCCTGCACGGAGACCTCCAGGCCGCCGGCATCCCCGATATCACCGCCGCCGAACTCTGGCTCCGCGAACCCATCGACGCCGCCCGCCTCAACGGCTGCGGCCTGCTGGTGGTCAATCCCCCCTTCGGCTTCGCCGCGGCAGCGCGAAGCATCCTCGATGCCATGCTGGCGAGAATTGGCAATCGGGAGGCTGGCGAAGCCATCATTGTCGAAGTAGTCTGTGATGAGTAAGGCGAGGGAAGCAGTTCTTTTTGTGAACAAAAAGAACCAAAAAAACTTTTTATTCTGTTCCATGCCGTTGGCGTACATAGGCGGGATGGTAGGCAGTGGTACAGCCCAATGGAATAAAAGTTTTTTGCTTCTTTTTTCCCAAAAAAGAAGCGCTTTCTTCCAATGATTGCCATCATCGGCGCCGGCGCCTGGGGCACCGCCCTGGCCATGCAGGCCGCCGCCGCCGGGCGCAACGTCCTCCTCTGGGCCCGCAGCCCCAGCCGCGCGGCCGAGATGCAGGCCACCCGCGAATCACCCCGCCTGCCCGGCATTCGCCTGCATGACGCGATTCGCGTGGTGGACGTGCTGCCCGCCGCGCCGATTACCCTGCTGGTGGTGCCCTTGCAGCACATGCGCGCCATCGCCGGCGCCCTCCCTGGCGACGGGCCGCTGGCGGTCTGCGCCAAGGGCGTCGAAATCGGCAGCCATCTGCTGCCGCTCGAGGTGCTGGAGGCCGTGCTTCCGGGCCGGCCAGCCTGCGTGCTGAGCGGCCCCAACTTCGCCCATGAGGTCGCCGCCGGACTGCCGGCCGCGTCCGTCGTGGCGGGGCGGGATGCCGCGGTCCGCGCCGGCGTCATCGCCGCTTTGGCCGGCGGCAGCTTCCGCCTCTACGGCAATGATGACCCGATCGGGGCGCAGATCGGCGGCGCCGCGAAAAACGTCGTCGCCATCGCCGCCGGCGTCGTGGTCGGCGCCGGGCTCGGCGAGAACGCCCGCGCCGCTCTGGTCACCCGCGGCCTCGCCGAAATCGCCCGGCTCGCGGTGGCGCTTGGCGGCCGCGCCGACACCGTCTCCGGCCTCTCCGGCCTCGGCGACCTCCTGCTGACCTGCACCGGCACCTCCAGCCGCAACTTCTCCCTCGGCCTCGAACTCGGCCAGGGCGCCACCCTGCCCGCCATCCTCGCGCGGCGCAGCAGCGTCACCGAAGGCGTGCACACCGCCCCCGCCTTGGTCGCCCGCGCCCACGCCGCCGGCGTCGCCATGCCCATCTCCGAGGCCGTCGCCGCCATCATGCAAGGCGCCCTCTCCGTCCCGTCGGCCATCGCCACGCTCATGGGCCGCCCCCTGCGCGACGAATAGGCGCCGCCAATCCTAGAAAAAAATCTAGGTATATAGATTTTTTCCCTTGACTGATGATAACAGACGAGTTATCAAGATCGCCATGAGCAACCCCACCTCCCCGGCCCTGCGCCTCGCCGCCATCCTGCGATGGATCGCCGGGAGTCTCGGTCTGCTCCGCTTCTTCAACCGCGAGGCCGCCGAATTCCACGCCTACGTCGTCGACACCCTCGAACGCTTCCAGCTCCTGCTCGACCGCATCGCCGCCGGCGACCTGCCGCCCGAACCGGCCGCCGCCCCGCGCGCCGCGACACCCCGACTCCGCCCGGCGAACGCTACCCCCAGGTCCGCCCGCAGTGCCGGCCGCCCGGCGCCCCGCGCCCGTCCTGCCCCCACGGCCTCCCGCCCCCATCGCGCCCCGCGCGCCTGGTGGATGCTCCCGTGCGTCCGCCGTCCGCCGCGCATCCGCGCGACCGCGGCCGCGTTTGGTCACCTCCGCGCGAAAAGCGATTCGGCGGGATAGGGAAATTCGCGTCAATTTCGTTGCGATTTAGCAACCATGGCGAAAAACCGCCGTCACCTCAACGCAACGCACCCCGAAAATCCCCCTCGCGCCTCACAGGAACTGCCCGGCCACCGGCCCGGTCGAGCCGACGAAGGTGATATGCGTCCCGTCCGACAGCGTCAGCACCGTCGAGCTCGCGCCACCGCCCACGCCCGGGATCGTCGTCTTGCCCGCCAGCGCCGCCGCCGCCTCGCCGGCCGGGAAGCCGAGCAGCGAGAGGTAGTCGGTGGCCACCGAATAATTGTCGATCTCCACCGCGTTCGCGCTGCCATTCACGAAGGCATAGAGGTCGATGCCATGGCCGGCCACGATCGTGGTCGCCCCGGTGCCGATCTGCACGTTGTTGCTGAAGTCGCCGGTCTTGATCAGGTTCGGCCCGGAACCGCCGGTCAGGTGGAGGTTGCCCGTGCTGCCCACCGCCGAGATCGTCACCGCCCCGGTCCGCGCCTGGATCGCCGCGTCGCCAGGGCCGGCCTGCGTGCTCAGCACGTCGCCATCACCACCGCCGATCAGCGTACTGGCGCCGGAGCCCGCGGTCAGGCGGTTGTGCCCGGCCGGCCCGCCCTGGAACAGGTCCGACCCGCTGCCTCCGGTCGCCGTCACCGAGCCGGCGAAGCCCCACACCGTGTCCGCCCCGCTGCCGCCGGTGAAGTTCGACGCGCCGTACGACCACAGGAACTCCGAGCCGGAGCCGCCCCGGTTGGTGATCGCACCGCTCGCGCTGCCGAGCACCGTGGTGGCGCCGGAGCCCGCGTTGAACGTCAGGTTCTCGCTCAGCGCAAAGACGAACATGTTGCCCGCCGTCGCGTTCACGGTCGCCGAGCCGGTGCTGCCGATCACCGTATCGGCGCCGGTCGAGTTCACCACGTCCTTGTTGGAGCCGAGCCAGATCTGCGTGCCGCCCGCCGTATTCACCGTCGATGTGCCGGACCCGCCGACAAACACCGCGTTGCCGGAGCCGCCGTTGAACACGTTCTGCCCGGAACCCGAATACACCGTCGGGTTGTTGGCCCCCGCGGTGACGGTGATGTTGCCGTTGGACAGCCCGGCGATCAGGTCCGCGCCGCCGGAGGCGAGGCTGTCGGTGCCGACGCCGAGCAGGATGGTATTGTGCCCGGTGCCGCTGACGATGGTGTTGTTGCCGGCCAGCGCGATGATGGTGTTGTCCCCGTTGCCGACCTGGAAAAGGTTGGCGCCGGTCCCCGGCACGCCGCCCGGCGCGTCGCTGATATAGTTGTTGCCGCCGCCCGCGTTGACGGTCGCGTGCCCGCTTTCGGCCGCGGTGATGGTATCCGCTCCCGTGCCGGTGAAGATCGCCTGGTCCCCGGCGCCCGGGAACAGCGACAGCAGGTTGTTGCCGCCGGCCGCGAACACCGAGCCGGCGCCAGCGCCGCCGTTGAACAACATGCCGCCAGACCCGGCGACGATGAGCTGCCCGTTCGCCCCGCCACCCAGGATGGTCGCAACGTCGGGTGCGGTATCGTAGACCGTGGTGTAGCCCGGATTGATCGAGATGAAGCTGGCCTGCTGCATATACAGCTCGCCCGCCTTGCCCGCCGGCACCGTCGGCACTGAGCCGCCGCCGCCGGCCGGCACGAGATACGCGAAGGCCGTTCCGGCCTTCACGCTCGCATTCACCGGATTCGCCGCCGCCTGAACCGCCGACAGCATGGACGCGGTGGGGAAGGGTACCGCCTCAACGAGCCCGCCCGCGCCCCGCAGCGTCGCCGCCCCGGACACCGAGCTGGCGCCGGTGATCCAGGTCTTGCCGTTGTCGTCGGGGGTGATGAAGAAGCTCGCCTGGTTCGCCCCGGCGGTGGTGTCCACATTAAGGGTCGCCGTGCCGCCGTTCTTCAGCGCGAAGCTGATGACGCCGCCGCCGGAGATGGTCGGCGCCGAGGCGCCCGCCGCGGTCAGGCCGGTCAGCTCGATCGTCTCGCCGGGGGCCATGATGCCGATCCGCCCGGTCGGCGCCAGCGTGCCGCCGGAGAGCAGCAGGCCGTTGCCGTTGAAGCTGATCGCCGTGCTCAGCAGGCTTCCATTGCGGGCATCGAGGGTGGAACCGCCGCCGATCGTGACCACGCCGCCCGCCGAAATCGTGCCCGCATTGCCCGTGAGTGCCAGCAGCGATCCGCCCTCGATATCGATCGAGCCGGTGTTGCTGAAACTACCCGCCGCGCTCAGCGTCGAGCCGCCGGTGATCGACAGGCCCGCAAGCGTCAGCGCCGACCCGCTTCCGGCCGTGAACGAGGACGCGCCCGCGAGCGTCACGGGACTGACGACGGCCGCGTTGCCGCCGAGCGACAGCGCCGACCCGGCAAGGAGGTCGATCGGGCCGGTCGAGGCGAATGCCCCCGCCGCGCTGATGGAGGATGCCCCGTCCAGATGCAGCGCGCCGGTATCGGTGAAGTTACCGCCGCCGCTGACGGTCGAGCCGCCGGTGACGGAGAGGCTGCTGAACGTCAGCGTGCTGGTGTTGCCAGCGGTAAAGGTCGACCCGCCGGTCACCGTCGCCGCGCCATTCACGGTCGCGCTGCCGGTGAGCGACAGCTGGGAACTGCCCTCGAGGTCAAGCGGCCCGGTGTCGGAGAAGGCGCCCGCCGCGCTGACGGTTGTGGTGGTCGTCACCGTCAGGCCGGTGAGCGTCGCGCGGCTGCTGGCGTCCTCGGTAAGCCGCGAGCCGCCGCTGACCGTCACCGCGCCGCTGAGCGCCGAGGTGCCGGTGAGTGCGACCAGGCCAGAGGTCTGGATGCTGATATTGCCGCCGACGTTCGAGCCGCCGCTTATGGAGGCCGTGCCGCCGTTGGTCAGTATCAGGCTGCCGCCGGTGATGGTGTTGCCGTTCAGGTTGATACGGCTGTTGCCATCGGCGCTGAGGGCGAGGTTGTTGGCGGTGATCCCGGAGGCGACGGAGAGCGTGGAGCCGCCGGCGATGCTGATCGGCTGGGTGCCGAGGGAGGCGCCGCTGTCGAGCTGCAACACGCCGCCGCCGCTCGCCGTCATGCCGCCGGCCCCGGGCGCGGTGCCGCTTTGCAGTTCGATGGTGCCGCCACTGGCGATCAGGGTGCCGCTGCCGGCGCTGGCGCCGGTCTGCACCTGGAGCAGCGTGCCGCTGGAAGCCGTCGTGGTGCCGGCGTAGGTGTTCTGCGCCTTGAAGATCACCGTGCCGCCGCCGGTCGCCAGCACCGAGACGCTGCCGCCGTTGCCGCCCTGGTCGGCCAGCGGGTCGAACAGGGTGAAGGACTTGCCGGCGCCGGGCGAGAAGGTGATGGTCTGGGTGCCGGCCGCGAAAATGCCGGTGCCGAGAGCGAGACCATTGGCGCCATTGACCGCGCCGGCACCAAGCCCGATGCCGCCGGCGCCGGCCGCCACGGCGCCGAAGCCGAGCGTGCCGTCATTGATGAGAAGACTGCCGCCATCCGCGACGAAGATCGC
>CAIWAJ010000641.1:0-2894 GCA_903910565.1 uncultured Rhodospirillales bacterium | reverse complement strand
GGAACAACCGCTCCGGCCCCATGCAGCGCAGCGCGACGCGGATGGCGGCGGGATGGACGTGCAGCCGATCGGCGATGATGCCGGCCCGCGCGGTTGGGTGGTCGAGCGCCGCGCCCACGGCACCGGGCTCGCGCACGGTGAAGGGCGACATCGCATTATATAGATGCGTGAAACCGCTGATCCCCGCGGCCAAACCGGCCTCGATCTGCGCGAAGCTGCCATCGGTATGCCCAGCGAACACGATCACGCCGGCCGCCACCAGGCGCGCCACCACCGCCGGCGGCACCATGTCGGGCGCCAGGGTCACCAGCAGCCGGCCGGGGAAGGATGCGCAGAGGGCGGCGATGTCCTCCTCGGTCGGCAGGGTCATCGCCTCGGCCGGATGCACGCCGCGCCGGGCCGGCGCCAGGAAGGGGCCTTCCAGATGAATGCCTGCGACGCCGGCCGCGCCTTCGCCGATCGCTGCCCGCCCGGCCGCCAGCGTGGCCGCGAGCAGGGGGCGGGTGCCGCTGATCAGGGTGGGGAGGATGGTTGTGCTGCCGGCCTTGGCGTGGGCGCGGGCGATTCGGCGCAGGCGGCCGGGCGCGGGGTTGTCGTTCAGCATCACCCCGTCGCCGCCGTTGACCTGGAGGTCGATGAAGCCGGGGACCAGTATGGCGCCTTCGGGCAGTTCGGTTGCGGTTGCACAGCCGGCGGGGCGCAACGCGGTGACGCGGCCGGAATCGATGACCACGTCGCGCGCGTCCTCGAAGCGGATGCCGTCGAACAGGCGGGGCGCGCGGATGATCATGTGCCGAGCCCGGCGAGGGCGGCGCGGAGGTGCCCGCCATGGGCGGCCAGGCGTGCTTCAGCGCCGCCACGATCGAGGCCGTGCAGCACCAGTACCGCCGTTTTGACGTTGCCGCCGGCAGTGGCGAGCGCCGACTCGAGGGCGGCGTCGTCGGCGGCGGTGAGCGTGCGCAGCATGCGGATGGCGCGCAGGCGGAGCTTGGCGTTCTTGGCCTGCATGTCGACCATCAGGCCCTGGTGGACCCGGCCGAGGGCGATCATCACCTCGGTGGAGAACAGGTTCAGCACCACTTTCTGCGCCGTGCCCGCCTTCATGCGGGTGGACCCGGCCACCACCTCGGCGCCGGTTTCGACGAGGATGGGGTGCTCGGCCTCGACCAGAAGCTTGCCGCCGGCGCTGTTGCTGATGCCGATGGTGAGGGCGCCGCGCGCGCGGGCGGTGCGGATCGCGGCTGTCGTGAAGGGCGTGCTGCCGCTGGCGGCGACGCCGAGCACCACATCACTGGCGGCGATCGCATGCTCCGCTACCGCTGTCGCGGCGGCCGCGCTGTCATCCTCCGCATTCTCGATCGAACGGGTGAAGGCCACCTCGCCGCCCGCCATTAGCATGACGATACGCGACTGCGGCCAATCGAAGGTCGGTGGCAGCTCGGCGCCGTCCTGTACGCCGATGCGGCCGGAGGTGCCGGCGCCGGCGTAGACCAGGCGGCCGCCGGCGGCCAGTCGCCGCGCCGCGGCATCGGCGGCGGCGGCAATTGCGGGGAGGGCGGGCCGGACCGCGGCGATGGCGGCCATCTGGCCTTCCCACATTGCCTCGAGGCGGGTGTGAGGCGGCCAGACGTCAAGGCCCTCGTAGCGAGGGTCAACGGCCTCGGTGCCTGGCAGGGCGGTCCTGGATGGGGTGTTCTGCGTCATGCGTCTATCTCGCACGATGGCGCCTGGTTGCAAAAGGGCCATGCCGATTCGCCCGGGCTCGGCAAAGGCGTAGCCCGGATGAAGATTCCTTTTGCGTCCTCCGAATCCCATTGTTACCAGTTGATGTCCTTCGGAGAGTCCGGCGAGTCGCAATGTGGCGCGGCGGGTTTCCTGAGACCAACGAACGCAGTCACACCAAACCTCGTTTCCGCCAGACCAAACAAGGAAAAGAAAATGTCGAAAGCCTTCATCGCCAAAGTGATCCAGGAGTCGGCCGCCCTGACGGGTACTGCCGCCAACCGCGCCGCGACCGATCTGATTGGCGCGATCGTCAAGGAGCTCAAGAAGTCCGGCAAGTTTACCCTGCCGTCCTTTGGCACCTTCACGGTACGCGTGACCAAGGCGCGCACCGGCCTCAATCCGCGGACCGGCGAGAAGATTAAGGTGAAGAAGGGCAAGACAGTTCGCTTCAAGGCGTCGCCGACCCTCAAGAAGGCGGTCTGACGCGCGGCGTCTGTTCCCCTTCAGCATCGGATGCTACTATGCCGCCTGCTCCCTTGCATAGGGGAGCGGGCGGTTCGCGTTTTTGGCGATGGGGATGCGGAAAGGTTGTGGCTGACGCAGGCAATACACGCGACACGTTCGGGAGTGTCGGCATTTTTTACAGGCTGCGACGGCTAATCAATCAAGTCGTTGATTCAAAGCGATTTTTTATGTGGCACGCCCTTTGCTTTGATGATTGCAGAGGTCATGGCGTGACGTGACCATACGAGACGCAGCGGCGGTCGGGCTGAGTGCCCGGCAGTTTTGGAGGTTGGTATGACGGGTTTCAGCAAGGCAATTTCTCTCATCGCTGGTGCGGCGGCGCTTGTTGCCGCGTCGTCGGGCGATGCGCATGCCGCCCTGCAGAGCTACATCGGCCGGGATACGACATCGAACTCGACGTCGGCGATTTCGCAGTGGTTCCAGACCGTTCAGACCAATGGGACTGTGCGGACGACGCTGACCCCGGTCGGCGTGACGGGTACCGGCAACCCGACGCTGAATATTCCGCTCACAGTGTCGACGGGGGCTAGCCCGGATAATTCATCAGCCTTGCCGACGATCGTCGACCGCCAAGCGTCCCCTCAGTTTCTGGTTGTTGCCGACAGTTGTCCATCAGGCCGCTTGACGGTCCGTTGGGCAGGCTT
>CAIWAJ010000640.1:0-2070 GCA_903910565.1 uncultured Rhodospirillales bacterium | reverse complement strand
GCCCTTCATGGCCTCTTCGAGCGTGCGCGCCTTCGTGCGCACGGCGTGCGCGCTCTTCCACTGGTCCATGCCCTCGGTACGGCCCTGGAAGATGACGCCCTTGGTGTCGCACAGGATGGCGTTCTCGTGCGGCAGGCCCATCGCCTTCACCAGCTCGATGCAGGCGATCGAGGCCGCACCCGCGCCGTTCACCACCATCTTCACGTCCTTGAGGTCGCGGCCCGTGAGGTGCAGGGCGTTGATCAGGCCGGCCGCCGAGACGATGGCGGTGCCGTGCTGGTCGTCGTGGAAGATCGGGATGTCCATCAGCTCGCGCAGGCGCTGCTCGATGATGAAGCATTCCGGCGCCTTGATGTCCTCGAGGTTGATGCCGCCGAAGGAGGGGCCGAGGTAGCGCACGCAGTTGATCAGCGCGTCCACGTCCTCGGTATCGACGCAAAGGTCGATGCCATCGACGTCGGCGAAGCGCTTGAACAGGGCGACCTTGCCCTCCATCACCGGCTTGCCGGCGAGTGCGCCGAGATTGCCGAGACCGAGTACGGCGGTGCCGTTGGAAACCACCGCGACCATGTTGCCCTTGGAGGTGTAGTCATAGGCGAGGGCCGGGTCGCGGGCGATGTGCAGGCAGGGTTCGGCGACCCCCGGCGAATAGGCGAGCGACAGGTCCCGCGCGGTGGCGAGCGGCTTGGTCAGGCGGGTGGCGAGCTTGCCGGCCGGATAGGCGGCATGCATCGCGAGTGCCTCGTCGCCCGAAACCCGGGCGGTCCGCGTGTCGTTGCCGTCGGCCATGATGTTCCCCTTTGAACAGCTTCGTTGAGCCATCATGACGGGCGGCCCGGGGAAAGCAAGGCGAGGGGAAGGAAGGTCTCCTTTTTTGAAAAAAAGGAGCAAAAAACTTTTGCAACTTTGGCGCGTACCGCTCCCACCGTCCGGAGAAGGCGCGGCCACGAGCAGATAAAAAAGTTTTTTTGCTTCTTTTTGTTCATAAAAAGAACACGCTTGCTTCGCTGACGATGCCGGGATGAAGCACAGCAGGGCCTGACAGAACGGCCGGCATGGGGCAGTCTGCTGGCATGACCCTGCCCCTTGTCCTCCTCGCGCTGCTCTCCGCGGTGCTGCACGCCGGTTGGAATGCGGCCGTGAAGGTGGCGCCACGGCCCACCGAGGCGATGGCGGCGCAGATGATCGTCGGCGCACTGATGGTGGTGCCGATCCTGGCGGTGATCGGGCTGCCGAAGATGGCATCCTGGCCCTGGGTCGCGGCCTCCACCGCAACCAATGTGGTGACGGTGCTGACGATGATGCGGGCCTACCGGGCGGCGGAGTTCGGGGTGGTCTACCCGGTGATGCGGGCGATCGGCGTGCTGCTGGTGGTGCCGCTCTCCACCTGGATCGCGCGGGAGGCGATCTCGGGCTACGCGATCGGCGGCGTGGTGCTGATCGTGGCCGCTCTCGCGCTGCTGGCCCGTTCGGCGGCGACGGACCGGAGTTTTCCCCCTGCCGCGCTCGGCTGGGCGCTGGCCTCGGGCGGCGCGACCGCGGTGTATGTATTGTGCGACGCGCAGGGGGTGCGCGCGGCGGGCGATGCCTTTACCTATGGCTGCCTGACCTCGGTGACCAACGCGCTGGCGATGTGCATCCGCCTGCGCCGGGAGATTTCGCCCATCGGTATCCTCAAGGGCTCGGGCCTGCGCGCGATCCCGGTCGCGGTGGCCTCGATGGCCTCCTACATCCTCATCCTCTGGGTGTGGACGCAAGGTCCGATCGCCCCGGCCGCCGCCTTGCGCGATACCTCGGCCGTGTTCGCCATTCTGATCGCGGTGGTGTGGCTGCGCGAGCGGCTGACGCCGGTGCGGCTGGCGGCGGTGGTGCTGGCGGCGATCGCCATTCCCCTGCTGCGGCTGGCTTGAAGGAAGCGCTTCTTTTTTGAAAAAAAGAAGCAAAAAACTTTTCTTCCTTTGATGTGTACCGCGCCAACCTATCCCCGGGGAGTACGCCAACGGCATGAATGGAACAAAAAGTTTCGCTCTTATTGTGTTGCTTGTTGATACGGTCCCAATCCGGCAGCTG